>JASFOJ010000184.1:0-9308 GCA_050116575.1 Gammaproteobacteria bacterium
ACGAACAGGCCAACAACGAACAGGCCAACAACGAACAGGCCAACAACGAACAGGCCAACAACGAACAGGCCAACAACGAACAGGCCAACAACGAACAGGTAGTTAAAACATAATGATTGGTGTAATAGCGACGGTGGTGCTGATTGCGGGGGTGTTCAGCGGGTTTATGTATATTAATCAGCCGGACATGGTGTTTTTTCCGTTACGGGAATTGCGTTCTGCGCCGTCCGCGTGGGGCATGCAATACGAGGATGTGACTATTAAAACCGCGGACAATATCGACCTTCACGGCTGGTATATTCCGGGAAATAAGGGAGCCAAAACGCTGCTGTTTTTTCATGGTAATGCCGGCAACATTTCCCACCGGGGTGAGTCGGTGAGCGTGTTCCATGATATGGGCCTGAATGTGTTGATTTTCGACTATCGGGGTTATGGACAAAGCAAGGGTGCACCGAGTGAACAGGGTTTGTATCGTGATGCCCGCGCGGCGTGGCGCTATTTAACGCAGATCCGCGGAATTGCCGATCACCAAATTATTTTGTTTGGTCGGTCCTTGGGTGCGGCCGTCGCCATCAAGCTGGCGACGGAAGTGCAAGCCGGGGCATTGATTGCAGAATCGACATTTAGCTCCGCCGCCGATATGGCCCACCATATGTTTCCCGTGTTGTCGCATCTCATTTACGTCCGATTCAACTTTAGTAACATCGACAATATCAGCCAGGTTCGATGTCCCGTCCTGTACGCCCACAGTCCCGATGACGACATTATTCCCTTTGATCTGGGACGGAAAGTCTATGAGGCCGCCAACGAGCCAAAATTCTTTTTTAAATTAACAGGTGACCATAACTCGGGTTTTCTGCAAAGCCAGCCGGAATACGGGCGGCAAATCCATAAGTTTATTGCCGGACTGGATACTGGCGACGCTGATCAAGCAATGTCAGGTCAAGCGCTGTAAGGCGATGCCACCTTGATCCCGGCTGATGAACAGGGCTGTGTCGTGAGGACCCAACGTCATATCGTGTCAACCCGTCGCAAGGGAGTATAGTGTGAGTCTGAATCTTGCTTCTATTCCACTGAAAGCGGCATCTCGCTATCCCGATGCACCGGCGCTGTTAACGGGTGATACCACGATTACTTATGAAAGCCTGAAAGCGCAAATCCGTTATTGTGCGGCTTTACTGCAACACAACGGCATTAGCAAAGGTGATAACGTGGTGTTGTTGCTACCCAATGTGCCGCATTTTACGATCAATTATTTTGCGTTGCATTACCTGGGCGCCGTTGCTGTGCCGCTCAATGTGTTATTTGTGGCGGAGGAACTCAAATATCATTTCAATGATTGTGATGCCAGGGCCGTCATCGCGTGGGAAACCTTGCTGGATAACGTATTACCGGCGGCAAAGGAAACCGGTTGTGAGCATGTATTTGTTTGCCGGCCGCCCGGCAGCCGTGGCGATCTTCCCGACGGCGTCATCGATCAGGAAAAAGCGCTTGAGCAATTAATAAAAACCGGTGAGGGTGTTCCTCCGGATCAGGTTGTAACCCAGGCGGACGATACGGCGGTCATTCTCTACACCTCAGGTACCACCGGTCGTGCCAAGGGTGCTGAACTCACACACTTTAATATCTATGACAATGCACGCTTTGTGGCGGAATGCCTGCAACGCACGCAGGAAGATGTCTGGCCGGTGTTTACCCGCGGTGACGTGGCACTGGCAGCGCTACCGTTGTTTCATTCCTTTGGACAGACGGTCATTCAAAACGCGTTTTTGATCCACGGCGCCTGTGTTTCGTTATTGCCGCGCTTTACACCACAGGCGGCCGCCGCGCAATTTGCGGCGCATAAAGTCACTTTCTTTGCCGGTGTGCCCGGCATGTATATCGCGTTGTTGAATGATCCGGCAGTGACCGTTGATCATCTGCAATCACTCAAGTGCGCGGTATCCGGTGGCGCCGCACTGCCGGTGGAAGTGTTAAAGCAGTTTCGGGAGCGTTTTGGTATTGAAATCCAGGAAGGCTATGGACTGTCTGAAACCAGCCCGGTGGCGTGCTTTAACATGCTGCACCGGGGGTGCAGGCCGGGAACGGTGGGCCCGGCGATCGATTTGTGTGACGTAAAGATCGTGGATGATGGGGGCAACGACGTGCCGGCCGGTGAACGTGGCGAAGTGGTTATCAAGGGAAGTAATGTAATGAAAGGCTATTACAAGCGCTCAGCGGATACTGCCGATGTGTTGCGTAACGGCTGGTTTCATAGCGGTGATATCGGTACCCGTGACGGTGATGGTTATATCAGCATCGTTGATCGCAAAAAGGAAATGATTATTCGTGGTGGATTCAATGTTTACCCCCGGGAAATCGAAGAAGTGTTATATAAACACCCTGATATTAGTGAGGCGGCCGTGATTGGCGCGCCAAGCGAAATGCACGGCGAAGAAGTTGTTGCCATCATAGCGCTGAAAGACGGGGCTTCACTGGATCACGACTCGTTGGAAGCTTTTTGCCGGCAACATCTTGCGGCATATAAGGTGCCTCGAAAAAGCGTTGTGGTGGACGGACTGCCTAAAGGTCCCACGGGCAAAATACTAAAGCGTGTTTTGAAAGATAAGTATAGCGCCGGTTGAATGCACGTATAAAATCAACACCAACGTGTTAATAACCTTCAATAAGATAATCGATGCTGGTCCGCATCATGGCACGCCAGTCCTTTTCCAGTTCCGGCGTAAACTTCTCATCACATATCCACAATGTTTCCATGGGGCTATCGAGCCAGTAAGCATAGTATCCGGATTTGGTGTTCATGCGTTCCCGGGAATGACTTTTACGGAGTTTGTTCGACACATCAATACCCAGCTCGAAATGAAATGACCCGCGATGAGCCGCTTTGCAGCGGATAAAATATCAATAAATACAATAGGATGAAGATAACCTGAGTCAATCTAAGCCCCTGTTCATCGGGTAGGCGACAAAATCCAGACGTTTATTTTGCCGCAGCAACCGGCAAAACATTTGTTTGAGTCGGTTTGTAAACCCTGTTATGGCAAAAATACGTGCCGGTTAATGACGTTTGATCTGCTAATTGCCTTCGACTCAGCATATTCGAGCATTGAGAGCGGATTTCACCAGCGGTGAAAGCCAGAAATGCAGCTACGCGAGCCTAGAAACAGTCTTTGATTAAGGTACGAATCGAACCTAAACAGACAAATTGATGCCATGACGGGGTAAACGTAAAAATTGAGAGATTGCTCACAATAACCAGGCTGGCGAACCGGCGATACTCGCCGATATAAAATTCGAATCAGGCATGGGGTTGCCTGTTTGGCGAAAGAGGTTGATAGCAACGGAGTCTGGCAAGTCAAAAGATGGCGAAATTATTGAAGATGCAAAACGGCGAAGTCACGGAAGAGTTTCCCGTCACCAAGCCGGAACTAAAGATTGGTAGAGCGTCGGATAATGACATCATTTTACATGATGATACGGTCAGCAGTCACCATGCAGTCATTACCGCAGTTGCCGTGTCCGGCGACGGTCTCGCCCAGGAATATCGGATACAGGATCTGGCCAGTACCAACAAGACATACGTCAATAATAAGGAAATTGATGAACAGCAGCTCAACGACAAAGATGTTGTGAGAATTGGTCTGTCTCACTTTGAATTTGATTATAACAACAGTGGAGATATGCAAAAGGAATTTCAGCGAACAACAAAACTACACAAAAGCTGGATCCCCGGTGTATTTTATACGAAAGAGTAAAATTACCGGGTAGAAAGCGCTACATCCCATCACACACCCGCAGGGACGCATTCTTTTTTTTCCTCAGAACTTAATACCCAATGCCCGGTTTATTAATGCATAGCCTTCAGGCGACGTTATACGTTGCCGGATATATATGCCAGCGATAACGGGTGATTCTAACGATACGTTATGCTGTATTCCGGTACGGGCGGGTTCTTATGGTTCGTTACTGCGTAACGCCTGTTTATGAGGTAAAATACCCGGATAAAGAAAAGCCCGCGGGGGAGCGGGCTTTTAAGGGAGCGTCTAATTGTAACTAGGGGGTTAGTGTTACAATAGAGGTATGGTTAATAGTACGTACCTATACCTGAACGTGCGCTTAATATTTCCACATAGTTTGTTCATATTTTATCCTGTCTAACTTACTGAAAACTAATAAAAACCTGCTTCAACTGTGCAGGTTTTTGGTTGCGATTCGTCAATGAATGTTGAGTTCCTGATTGTCGGTCAGGGCCTTGCCGGCAGTTTGCTGGGCTGGGCGTTAGCAAGACGCGGTCAGCGCGTATTTGTCATTGACCACCGGACGCCGGATTCTGCATCCCGGGTCGCGGCCGGCTTGATTAACCCGGTAAGCGGACAACGTCTGGTGAAGTCCACGGATGTCGATGCCTGTTTACCCACGGCGCGACGATATTACCAGCAATTGGCCGATACTTTTGGCCGGACCTTTTTTCACGCCAGCCCCATGTTACGGTTGTTCCGGTCCCGCGCGGAGCAGGACCGTTACAAAAATCGCGCCCGTGATCCTGCCTACGAACCCTATTTAGGCGACAGTTTTGAACCCGGACAGAGTGGCCAGCCGGTTAACGACCCCCTCGGTGGTTTTGCACAGCGACAGACCGGTTACCTGGCGATACCGGCATTGCTGGATGTACTGCAGCATTATTTCGCCGAACGCAATGCGTACTGCGAAGCACCGCCGGATTATACTCGGTTTCATTTGACATCCTCGGGTGTGAAATGGAATGGCGTGGAAGCCCGCCAGGTTATTTTTTGCGACGGGGCCAACGCCGTAAACAATCCCTGGTTCCGTTGGCTGCCGTTTCAGTTGTCCAAGGGCGAGGTTGTGGCCATACAAACCGCTCAGGAGTTGCCTGGCTGCATTGTTAACGATGGTCAGTGGTTATTACCCCTTGACCGCCATAATGCCAGACTTGGCGCGACCTACCACTGGCAGTGGTCCGAGGACCAACCCACCGCAGCCGACGCAGAGATGCTGATGGCGTCATACCAACGCATGACGGGGGTAGATGAGACTGCCATCGTCACCGGACACTTAGCTGGTATCAGGCCGGCTACCAAAGACAAACAGCCGTTTATAGGTCTTCATCCGGAACGACACCAGCTTGGAATATTCAACGGATTTGGCTCCAAGGGTGCGATGTTGATCCCGTATTATTGTGAGCGCTTTATCGAACATTTGCTGGACGATGTGTCGCTTCCAGCGATGGTGGATATCGCCCGCTTCGAACACAGTATGTCAATGGTGACGCTGGCCAGGCGGCACGTCTGCGAACGAATCAAGCAAGGCGATACCGTTATCGATGCCACCGTGGGTAACGGACATGATAGCGAGTTTCTCGCGCGCTGTGTGGGAGAAGAGGGACGGGTATTGGGGTTTGATATACAGCCGCAGGCGTTGGCAAAAACCCGGGAAACCCTGAAGGGGAAGGGATTGGCGAAACGGGCAATTCTGTACAACGTAAGCCATGAACATATGTGCCACACCGTGCCTGTGACATATCAGCAACAGGTCTCGGTGGTGATGTTTAACCTCGGGTATTTGCCCGGCGCTAACAAAAACGTGGTGACCCGGACCGACAGTACAGTGAGTGCGTTAAATAGCGCGCTGAAATTACTGCAAGGCGATGGTGTACTGTCTGTTGTGTTTTATCGGGGACACGGCCAGGGTGACCTGGAATATAAAGCGGTAGCGGAATGGGTATCCGGGCTTGACCATGGTAATTTTTCGTCGCAATGGTTTCGGCAAAGCTCGCAAACCACCAATCCTTCCCCGGTCCTGGTATTGATTCGCAAAAAGACCGTGTCGTCCGCCTGACATTAAAACCTGGTCAGGAAAGTAGTGCCATTGAGGGGCGCTGTTTTAGAGTGCATGGCTTTACTGGCGCTACGATGGTGGGCCGGTTCATCGTCGTTAACCCGTTTAGAAACAGATTATTCATTGAGATCATCGACTATATTGAGATAAGCATTCATTGTGACGTTTGCGGCACCTCCAAATCATGACGAAAGGTTGTTATCAATATTCATTTTTTTATATCAAATAGTTGAATAATATAAATAGAATTACTAAAATATGATTATTCTTTAGCTTTCTTTTCGTAAGTAAAGCGTATAGCGAGAAATCGCTGTACGCTTTTTTTTATTTCTTCCTCTTCATATTTCAATTTGCGTTCATGGGGTTGGCGCCGGACAGCAATGCAGGCGGTCGCTGGATGATGCCATTTACTTTTGTTTCGTGAATTTTCATAAATGACAAATGACAAATGACAAATGACAAATGACAAATGACAAATGATAAATAATATAAATTTTTGCTGAAACGCGAAGAAACTCCGAGGCAACGAACTCTGGTCTACGAAATAAGGAGCCGGGAGCCGTTTTTTTTCCGTAATGATTGCCACGTTATGGCCAATATTTTGATGAGCTATTCAGCCAGCCAAACCAATAACGCTGAAACGGGGGGTGGAAGTTGGTCAACGGTTTGAAACTTTCTTACAAACTATTACAAACTGAAAGTTAACCCCGTTATTACGTAAAATACCCCTTGAAGGGGTGGTTTAGCCGCCAAATAGATATGCTACGCGTATTTTGCCGTATGTTTGAGAATGTTTCACCCTGGGTGAAATCCTCAAACATGCCAAGGAATCGCGCTAAATGACGCAATTTAACAATTCGGGACTTAATCAGCGTTTGCTGGATTACGCAATAACGGGGTTAATTTTCGTTAGCCAAACCCGGCGTAACGTCGCCAAGCGTTGTTTTTAGCACCATCATGGTTCTCGATAGTGGTAATAGCGGTTTTGGCAACAACAACATCAGTTTTCAGGCGTTTGGTCTTTACCTTGTGCCGTGATAATAACGGTGTGTTGCTCCATGCCGCCTCCCGTCGCTTTATAGGCTTCTTTGGGGAGCGGATTCTGGTGAGCCGCTTTGAAATCCTCACTGCCAACCCAATTGTTAAAGGCATCTTCATCTTGCCAGGTTGTCATCACCAGATACGGTGATTGGTCATCCAGGGGGCGCATAATGTCCATGCGAATGAATCCTGGCTGTTTCTCCACCTGTCCGGCACGTTGACGGAATCTTTCTTCAAATTGATCTCGGTATTGTTCCACGACGGGAACCCGGTTCGTGACTACAAACATGATAGTAAGCCTCTCTTTGTCCTGTGATTATCTGTAATTGTCTGTGATTTTCCTGCGAATAGTTAAACCACTGCGTGCAACCGTATTAACCCATATGACGATCATTATGCTTCGCTATTGTTGGTGTCTCTATTGCGATTACCCAATGCCTGTTAATAAATAAATTAGCCTCATTGACTATTTTGGCTTAATCAACAGATTTATTGCAATAAAGGATTAATTTTCAGGTTACCGGAATATGACAAAACAGGAATGGCTTTTGTTGCATATTGGTACATAATTCACAGCCGACTATTGAATTCAAATTGTCGAAACCACCGCAGTCCGGCATCGACCAGGGAAATATTTCGGGCTAAGATAGAACCAGTGATGCGAAAACCGGTTACCGCGCCGATTGTGGCACCGATATTGGTCTGGTCGGCGTATTGTTGTTTTAAATGGCGCGTAGAACAGGAGACAATGCCATGACTGAAAACCTGGTGTGTTGGAAATGCGGCGCATCGATTGCGGATTTACCCCTGCCATTGTCACGAAGAGCCGTTTGTTCGTCCTGTCATGCCGAACTGCATGTTTGCCTATTGTGCAGGTTTTTCGACAAAACCCGCAATAACCAGTGCCGTGAACCCGTTGCCGAACCGGTCCAGTATAAGGATAAAGCCAATTTTTGCGCCTATTTTCAAGCAAAACCCGGCGCCTGGCAAAAAGCAGATACCAGTGCGGCACAAACGGCCCAAGGTCAACTGGCCGATTTGTTCGGCGAGCAAACGATCACGGAAAAGTCGCCTGCTGATGCGGATCAATCCAAAGCGGAATTGGAGAAATTGTTTGGTATGGATAAATCGGACGATGATTCCGGCCAATAGTGTTTATAGGTTGAGTGCTCTGTATGCCTGATTTAGTTTCAATAGCCCAACAGTTTCAGTTTCCCGGTGAGGTTGGTTCCGTTATCCCTTTTGGCGCCGGCATTATCAACGATACTTTTGTGGTTGCGTTCAAGAATGTTCCCGCGGCAACAGTGGGAAATTTCGGTGAATCCCGCCTGGGACAACGCGCGGTGCTTCAGCGCATTAATCCGGCTGTTTTTCCTGATCCGGTTAAAGTTATGCAAAATCTGGAGAAAATCCTTGTTTTCTCGGAGCAACAACGCGCTTCCAGCAGCCACGTCGATGTCAACGCATTTCGGTTGCCGCCGCTGTATCGAACCCGGGATGGAAGCAGCTATTTTCAGGACAGCAATCAGGATATTTGGCGGGCTCTGGGGTTTATCGAAAAAACATCGACTAGCGATCAATTGCAGGACATGCAACAGGCCTATGAAGCCGGAAGCGCCCTGGGGGCGTTCCATCGCTTGCTGGCCAATCTGCCGGTGGATCAATTGGTTGATACCTTACCGGGTTTCCATATAACACCGCAATATTTAACACAATATGATAAGGTGGTGGCGCACGCTTCACCACCATCATCTGATCGGCAGCTGTGGCAATTTTGCCACGATATGATTGAAACTAATCGTGCGTTGGCCGGCGTTCTTGTTAATGCGCAACCGCCGTTGAAACAACGTGTCATGCACGGAGATCCCAAGTTAAATAATATGTTGTTTGACCAGGATACCGGCAAGGCAGTAAGTATCGTTGATCTCGACACGGTTAAACCGGGCCTGATCCAGTTCGATATTGCCGATTGTATACGCTCGTGTTGCAATCGCAGTGGTGAATTGCCGGAACCCGGGCAAGACGTTGTTTTTGATATGACAGCCTGTTACAGAATTCTGGAAGGATATCTGTCACAGGCTGCGGATATGCTGGACCACAGTGACGTGAATTGCCTCGCGAATGCAATACAGCTATTACCGTTTGAGCTGGGATTGCGTTTTTTCACCGATTATCTGCAGGGTAACCGGTATTTTAAGGTCGCGTCGCCTAACGATAATTTATATCGTGCGAATACCCAGTTTATGTTGTTAAACAGTATCCAGCAGCAACATTCGTTGCTCGCTGAGGTGATATCGGATCTTGGCGCCAAGTCAAATCCCTAAGTGGCCGGAATCCTTTGTATAAACTCATAAATTCGCTAAATCCGTAAACGAGATGCATGTTTGCCCCTTATTTGCAGTGTATGGATA
>JASFOJ010000185.1:0-9302 GCA_050116575.1 Gammaproteobacteria bacterium
ATCGATCAATAGCGGCGTAGCATTGTTCACAATGATTACGATCGTGCTCAGTGGGTTGTTCGGCCGCTATATATACACCAGAATCGGTTACAGCCTGCACCGCAAGCTATTGGCGATCAAGGAATCAGAAAAACAATTAATGGATGTATTGCATAGTTATGATTCACCGGCTAGTGAAAAAATTGAGCGCCGGTTATCAAACTTTGCATTGGCCTGTTTAACTGGACCACGGTCTATATTAAAGTTGCCCATGCGCCTGGTCGCTATTCGAGGTGCGGCAGCCGCTTGTTACGTGAAAGCTTCCTATGATTTATCGGCATTGCTGAAAACACGTGCAAGGCAGGAGGGGCTGGCCGGGGTGGAGCTAAAAAACCGGCTCAATCGTGAAAAAGAACAGCTACGGGAACATATTACGTCCGTGGCGAATATTGCACATGCACATTTATTTGAACGGATTTTGGTAAAGTGGCGAATCTTGCATATTCCTCTGTTATACATTTTAGTTGTTACGGGATTATTTCATGTATTAGCGGTACACATGTATTAGTTCGAAACATGAAGAAGATCAATTTACGTTTTTTCTTCATGTTTGTGGTAGTGGCGGCAATGTTTCCAGGCATGAATACTACAGCTGTGGCGGCGGCGGGTCCCGTCGAGCGCATGGAAGGACTGGTAATGCCCGGCGAGCTTGTCCAGGGACACGCCCGTTTTGAAACAAAATGTGACAAATGCCATCAGGCATTTGATAAGTCCAAACAAAGCAAACTGTGCCGTGACTGCCACGAGCAAATAGACAACGACATAAAAAAGAAAAGCGGATTTCACGGCAATATCCATAATATTGCCGATCGAGAATGTCATTCCTGTCATACGGATCATAAAGGCCGTGACATGGATATCATTCAGCTGGATCATGAGTTGTTTGACCACTCGCGGACTGAATTTCAGCTAAAAGGAGAGCATAAATCCATACCCTGTGAAAGCTGCCACAAAAAGCCACGGTATTATCGTCTTCCCAAACATAAATGTATTGATTGCCATGAGGAAGATGATTCCCATAAGGGCCGGATGGGCCGCAAATGCAACAATTGTCACTTTGAAGCCGGCTGGATGCCTGCCAATTTCAATCATGACAAAACGGATTTCCCGTTACGCAATATGCACCAGGAGGTGGGCTGTCAGTATTGTCATGTCAACGAACGTTATATCAATACGCCGAAAAATTGCTATTTCTGCCACTATTTAGACGATGTTCATGATGGCGACAGGGGTATTAAGTGTCATCAGTGTCATCATGATGAAAAATGGTCGCGTATAGAATTTGACCATGATAAAGATACGGATTTTGAATTGCACGGCGCTCATAAGGACCTGTTGTGTAAGGATTGCCATGAAGGCAACATGTTTAAGAAAAAGACCAAAACGGCTTGTTACGCCTGTCACAAGGAGCATGACGCCCACTATGGCAATTATGGAAAGCGCTGTAATAGCTGTCATACAGAGAAAAGTTGGCGTAAAATAAGGTTTGATCATGACAAAGATACTGACTTCAAGCTGAAAGGCGAGCATAAGGATCTGGAGTGCGAAGCCTGTCACAAAGGGGATTTGTTTAAAAACAAGACCCCAACCGAATGTTCAGCATGCCATCGGCTTGACGATGCTCATAATGGGCAGGAAGGTGAGGATTGCACCAAGTGTCATGACGAGAAAAGTTGGATCAAAAAAGTTGTTTTTGACCATGGGCTGACAAAATTTCCCTTGCACGGGACGCATCAGTTTTTAACCTGTGAAGACTGTCATGCCTCGGAAAAATTTAAGGACGCTGAGCACAAATGCATTTCTTGTCACAAAGATGATGACGTCCATAAGCTGAAATTAGGGAAAAAATGTGAATTGTGCCATGGGCCGGTTGACTGGTTGATATGGCAGTTCGATCATAACACCCAGACTGATTATCCGCTCGACGGTAAGCATGAAGGGCTTGATTGTCATGCTTGTCATACCGAGCCGGTGGAAAACGACAAAATTGAGTTGCCGACGAATTGTTTCGGTTGTCATGAAAAAGATGACAATCATGCAGGCCAGTTAGGCCGTCAGTGTGAAAAATGTCACGTTACCGAGTCATTTAAAACTATTAAAATAAAAGAAGATGAATAAGACCGTTATCGTGATTATGTATTAAGAACACAGAGTGCCTGTGGTAACCTGAAAGTTAAGGTTAAATTTAAAGTTGTGAGCAGTAGCCCGAAAGTGGAAAGTGGAAATTGAAAGCGTAAGTTGTCGTGACTATGCCCGGGAAATTGACGGACGGGGTCAAGCGGGAAAATTGGCGATTAATTTGCGTTTTGTAACTTGGGGATATGGTGTAAACACAGTGGAATCCTACAAACAATTTATCCACCCGGCGATGGCATTGATGATGGCTATCATTGTTGCTGGTTGATATGTAACTTCCGCGAATACTGCCTGCTGGCAGACCTCAAGAACATGCAATCGTTGCCGTTGATAATGCACTAGGCAACGAACTTGACGACCGCACTCTGCATTGCCTCGCGAATGTGCGTTAGGGGGCCGGTTCCATTAACCGGTTTGCATAGGCAGCATAAAAACCAACAGTTGCTCGGCAAAAGGCAAATTTAGACACCGCTTTTGTGTGTGCGTAAATGGTGCACAAAAACCAGCGGCGGTAGTAAATGCGCTCAGGAACGAGAGTTTTTGTGGCGACAGAAAACAATGAATTTTCGCCAAACTCACAATACCGGGTAAAGCCGCGCGAGGCTGAATGGCGAACAAAAATGAACTCCACGAATGCCATGTGGGGGAGGAATTAGAATCGCTGTTATGCAACGCGAATCAAGGTAACAGAGTATAAAATAATTTATATCATGGCTGAGTGGCGGAGAACGTTTGGAGGTGTGAAAATGTTTGGAAAGCCGCGAACGATAAAAAGCAAACAGGCTTTGCTGTCGGCGTGCCTGCTAGTGCTTTTTAGCTGCGCGCTGATTCCAGCCGACGGCCTGGCAGAGGTGGCGACGCTTGACGAATTTAAAGCCCTGGGTGAGAAATTCGATCACCTCACCACGGGGTTCGCATTAACCGGAGAGCATACCCAGCTCAATTGCGGGGAATGTCATATTGGCGGCGTTTTTGAGGCGTTGCCACGGGATTGTGAATCCTGCCACGATAACGTCATTGCCGAAGGTACTCCGTCGGATCACATAGAAACAACCCGACCCTGTGATACCTGCCATACGACTCAAGGCTTTATTGCCAGCGCCATTATGGACCACAGCCTGGTCAATGGGACCTGTGCTTCCTGTCATAACGGCACGTCGGCAACCGGTAAGCCCGTCACTCATATTACCACCACCAGCATTTGTGAAGCGTGCCATTCAGTGAATATTTGGTCGCCGGTTCCAGCCGACAATGTGGATCATGAACACACGTTGGGAAGCTGTATATCTTGTCACAACGGTGTAAAAGCAAAGGGCAAGTCTGCCAGTCACATGCCGACGACTGACGTCTGTGATGCCTGCCACTTGTCAACATCAGGGTCTAACTGGCCGGTCGCGCCTGACGAGGTGGACCACGGTCAGGTATTGGGGGTTTGTAGCGGTTGTCATGACGGTGTTATTGCAACGGGTAAGGGGCCCGACCATATACTCACCACACAGGAATGTAATAGTTGTCATAAACCCGGACCTGCTCTTTGGTCAGATGCGATTGGTAAACCTGACGATGCGTTACACGCCCAGGTGACCAACTTGTGTGAAGCCTGTCATACTGCCGGTATAGGCGCCACGCCGGTCACGGTGGACCACGGGCAGGTATTTGGGGTTTGTAGCAGTTGTCATGACGGCGTCATTGCAACGGGTAAGGGGCCTGGTCATGTAGTCACAACGGAAGAATGTAATGCCTGTCACACCCCTGGTGATCCGACCTGGGCGGCGACGACGCCTTAACATCATCGTAAACACGTCCAGGACAGGAACTGCACTGGTGCATGGTGATTGTGAGCTACGGCAGCGTACGATATGGGTAACCCCAATGGCCTGTCGCAGGCTAGCGTAACGGACGATTGTGTTATCTGCCCTAAAGCCTGTATAGCCTATATAGTACAGGCGATGTGTGTAATCGCAGCAACATAACACGAAAAACCGACCAGGGTTGCTGGGACGAGCAAACAGGGGGCGTTAGGGGCGGTTTGGTCATGTGGCTAGGCGAAGTGTCAGGTGTTTGCTAGCACCTGTTCAACTGGACCGGGGTCTGCGTTGGGTTTTGATTTCGGCGGAGATTAAGCACGAGGAATGTATACCGTGGCAAAAACGCCTTGTGTCGATTCCATCGTGTTTTCTGGAGAGGTCCTGTCAGTTAAATGCTCATGCCAGTGCTAAAACCGTCAATTTTCAATATGTTAAACTGCGGTTTTTTGGGGGCGGTGAGTGGTTAGGCACTAAAACAGATAAAATCGAGGAGAAAACATTCGGATTTGTGAATTGGGATAAAATGGCTAGAGTTTTAGTGCTTGTTTTAGGTATAGTGATTCATATTACGTAGGTTGTGATAATGCGTATTTTGGTATGATGTTTAGGGGGTTAGCAGTATTGTGATTGGGAGCGGCTATTAACACATTATTGAATTCGACAGTATTCGATAGTCGAAAAGACCATAACAATTCGTTCACCAACGAAACGATATACTGCACGGAAGCGGTCGGTATTTAGGTAGTAAGTGGTTACCGGTGGTTGTAGAAGCGAGGTTGGGCGGAACGTCGCTGTATTTTGACAATCACCAAATCGACGGCCTTATAGAGTAACCTGTCCATAACTACGAATTCTTTACCAAACCCCGACAGTAAATCGGTAGAGCGTGATAGACGGTAGTACGCGCGGTGCCGGGCTGTACCGTCCACACGGATAGCGATGGAGTTTGCAGGATTAACAACAAAGGTATTAATTAAGTTAACTAACTAATATTGTTCAAGCTATGTCATTCAAGAATTTAGCTATCCTGCTGGCTATTATTATCGGAGTTTATGTCTACTACAAGTATGGACAGGAACCGCCGTCCCAGTTGGTGAGTGATTTTCATATTACCAGTGACAAGCACGGTAATAATCTTGAGTTTGAATTTGCCAATCCTGTTCGCCTGTTGGGGCATTTCCCGGAAAATAACAGTGACGTTTTACAGGTTAAACTGCGAGCCATAGGGTTTACCAAGTTTACAGAGAACTTTTCCTTGATGGAGCGCTATCTGACGCCGGCAGATAGTCAGGAAAAATTGCTCCAGGATGTGCGTTACGAAGGTAACGTGCCCGGTGGACCATTTATCGTCGTAAAATTTGATAAGCCCATGAAGTTCCAGGTAAGTGAAAGCAATGGTTTGAATGGTTTAATCGTCAATTACAGGAAAAACTAAACCAGTACGGATTTTGCCAAGTTGTGCATGATTTGAATTAGGACGATCGTCATGCTTGGGGGATATGCATCGCAGCGATGCTCACGGGGCGGGATTCAGGACATTACGTTTAAATTTATGTGTTACAAGTTGTGAACTAATTAAATGCTGAGTTTTTGTTGGATTGGGGGAATACACGAGGCGACGGAATGCGCCACAGTCAGGCACGCATTGAAATTGCGTTGCTATTGGCTATGGGTGGCGGTTTTGTTATTGCTATTGGTTAATGCGCCGTCCTTATTTGCGGCGGAACCGGTGCAGTCATCCCAAAAAGTACTTAAGAATATACGCGTTAAAAAAGAAGGCGAAGAACTCCGCTATACGTTCGATTTTGGTATTCCCCTTAACTACGTTAAACATTTTCCTACCCGATCCGGCGAAATCCTGCAGATCCAGTTATTGAAGGAGGAGCCCCAGGACCGTGGTGCACATAAGGAAGTCAGGCAGGGTGCGGAATTGGCGCCGCCGCAGGGCACGGCTCCACTGCTTATTTATGTGACTTACGAAGAAGGGGTTCCGGGCGGTCCGTATCTTACCTTGCGTTTCGCGAGATCAGTCAGTTTTACCGTCGAGCCTGGCGATAGCCTGACTTCTTTGGGTGTTTCAGTGCGCGATGATCAGCAAAAGCCGGTTGTCGCGGATAAATCCACCGGCGAAGCTGAAGGAGGAATCGTTCCCAAAGGACCGGCGACACCACCGTCGCCCTCTGCCGGTCCCGAGATCAGTATGAAGACGTTAAAAGAACAGGTGTTTAACCAGGGGGAAAAATCCGAAAAAACACAGCAACAACGCAAACAGAAAGCGTCAACCTCCAAAAAAGGACAGGCTGCGGAATCGTCAGTGGCGGTCGGTCCGGCAGCCGTTCCCAAAGCCCGGTCATCCGGGGCTGCAACTCCCTTAAAATCGAATAAAGAAGTGGATGAGTTAATGGCCAAGGCCCGCCAGGCACTCACTTTTGGTGACAACGACAGTGCTGTACAGTTGCTTAGACGGATTGTCGCCATGCCGGAAAACGAGCACACCCGGGATGCTCGGGAGTTGATTGGCTTGGCGCTGGAGCGCAGTAACCAGATTCCTCGTGCCAAATTTGAATATAAAAAATACCTGAAACTTTACAAAGAAGGTGAGGGTGCTACACGGGTGAGGCAGCGCCTTCAGGCCCTGCAAAGTGTAACTACGGAACCGCGTAAAAAGCTGCGTCGCACCTCAAGACGCGACAAGGCCAATATTACGACGTTTGGACGATGGTCACAGGCGTTTACAACCCGTTTTCAGCAGCGGCAACCCGAAAATGATGACGACAACGTTGGTTCGGAAGATATTGTGCTGACTCGTCGAATCGACTCTCATTTGTCGGTTCGCAGCCGCATGAGAACCGAGGATAGCAACATACAGGCCGTATTTACCGGCAACCAGATCTTCGATCTTATCGATAGCGACGAAACTGAAAACCGCGTCAGCTCATTTTATCTGGATTATGATGCCTTCAAGGACGGCTACTACACCATCGTGGGGCGTCAGCGGGTACGCAACAGCGGCGTTTTCAGTCGTTTTGACGGCGGTATCGTTGGTTACGATTTCCTGCCGTGGATGCGTGGCCACGTCTATGTTGGTTCGCCGGTGGAGCTCAATGACCAGCGTGATATCGACAATAACTTCTGGGGGTTGAAAGTCGACGTGGGTCGGCGCAATGATCCTATCAACATGAATTTGTATATGACCAACCAGAAAGCGGACGGTTACGCTGATCGGCAGGCTTTTGGCGCGGGCGTCAGGTATAACGATAACGACATGACCTTGTTTGGTTTGCTGGACTATGATTTTCTATTTGATGAAATTAACCTGTTCAACTTCCGCTGGGGCTGGAAGTACCTGGAAAATACCAAGCTGAATGTTTCCTATAATTTCCGCCAGTTGTTATTCCTGACGTCGGCATTGAATAATCAACCGATCACCACGACATTGGGCCAGGTGGTTGATATTCTCGGCGAAGACGGAGCCCGCCAGCTGGCTAAGGATCGCACCAATGCCAGTTCCACGTTAACCATCGGCAATAGTCATCAGTTCGATAGGGACAACCAGGTAAACGTGGATTTAACGCTGTTTACATCGTCGGGAACCGAAACGCGAAATGATTTATTCAATCCGGTCGGATGTAATGCTGATAACGATAACAGTGATTGTACTCTTATCGGTGTAGAAGGTGCGCCCAGCACCGCTACGCAATACACATTGTCGGGGCAATGGATTTCCGGTAATCTGTTTGCGCAACGCGACCTTTATGTGTTCGGGACGCGGCTGTCCAAGTTCGATACTTATAACGATCTCACCTTGTTCGCCAATGCCCGGTTACCGGATTTTGATCGTTGGAGACCGCGTCCGCGGTTAAGTGTCAGCTACCGTGATTTCAATGACAAAAGCAATACCGATGGTACCCGGATCTCTATCGCACCGTCGGTTAAACTGGACTACGCGTGGAAAAAAGAATGGATTTTTGATATCGAGTTAGGGTTTGAATTGGTTCAATATTCCGACGTTAACTTCGACGATGAAACCCGTCAAAATGTCCGGCTCGGATACAGCTATTCATTCTAGTTCTAACGTCGGCTTATTTGACGTGCCGATAAGTTTTCATCGGGATTACTTTTTAACGCTAAGGCGCAGAGTGTGCCCGGTTGTTGCACAAACAAGAACCGATAGATCAAGTTCGATCTGCGTTTTGTAGTTCGTAATGCTGGCTACCGGCGCATTGATTGGCGTGTCACAATAACCCCAATCCTTTTGTCGAATCCATATGGTAAATTATCAATATATTGATCCTTTGCGACTCCACGTCTTGGTGTTGAAAAAAGCGGCGAAACGTACGCCGAGCTCTCAAACCGGCTTTTTGTTATCTAAGTTCTTTTTCCAGTTGCCCTTTGGGTATCTACAGGCGCAAATCCCGGGCGCCCGCCTGTATTAATAGTCTTTCAACCTTGCTGTTGTGCTTTTGCTGCGCCAGGTAAAGCGCGGTTTTCCGGGTGCTGGAAAACGCGTTTACGTCGGCGCCGTGATTGAGCAACAGGTCCACGGCCTGTTCACTACCGGCCCGGGCGGCAAACATCATGGGTGTCCAGCCGTGTTTGTTTTTCATATCCGCCTTGGCTTTCTTTTTCAGCAGGAACTTGATTGTCGGGATGTCTGCCTTGTCGGCCGCATACATTAGGGGTGTGAACCCCGCATCATTGCGGGCGTTAATGGACGCGCTATTTTGCACTAACATTTGGGTAATACTTCGACGGCGATTGCGCACTGCAATATGAAGAGCAGTATCGCCGTTGAAATTTTTAACATCAGGATTAGCTTTATATTTAAGCAATAAACGGCACATTTCCGTGTTACCCTGTTCCGCCGCAAGCATTAATGCCGTTTTGCCCCGTTTGTTTTTGGTATTTGGATTGCCGCCGGCTTCCAGCAGCGACTTAAGTACCGTTATTTTGTCGTTTTTAGCGGCGTAGGTGAGAGCCACATCACCCTGGATATTGGGCAGGTCGGTTGCTGCGCCTTTTTTTACCAGCAAGCGAATTGCGGCATGGTGATCGCGTTCAGCCGCCAGTAACAATGGCGTCATGCCGTTGTCGTCGAGCGCGTTGAGCGATGCTTTGGCGTTCAACAGGACTTTTAGCGATTTGACACTACCAAACATCGCGGCCAGGTGCAGGGCGGTTCGGCCGACAGTTTGCCGGGCGTTAATGTCAGCGCCGGAGTTGAGCAGTGCCACCACAATTTCAGGGTTATCGTTGATAGCCGCCAGCATCAGCGGGGTTTGCTTTAGGGGGTCTTTGACATTGGGATCTGCTTCCCCT
>JASFOJ010000186.1:0-9283 GCA_050116575.1 Gammaproteobacteria bacterium
ATCCAGCAATTTAACCGCCGCCATGGCCGGGGCTGTATCCATTAATTGTTTACGCCGCAACAAATCATAGGCCGCCGCTCCCAGGTTAAGCGATGCACGGGCTTTTTCAAAAGAAGGTTTTATGGTACCGATTGCATTCAGGGCGCTATCAAGGTCACGTACGGCTCGTTCCTGTAGATCATGGTCGGACGCCAGCAGCACGGCATTGGTCAGTGCCTGCACCACCAATTCAGTGTCATCCACTTTTCCGGCCAGTTCACGGCTCTTGTCAAATGCGTGTAATGCTTTGTCAGTTTGCCCCTGAAATCCGTATAAATTGCCGAAGTCATTGTAAATCAACGCGGCCAAACGAAGACGGCCGGACTTTTCTGCCAGGTTCCGCGCTTCTAATAACAAGGGTTTGGCCTGTTCAAAGCGGCCCGCGTAAAGGTAAGCTCCCGCCAAATTCGCTTTAACGGTGATTTGCAGTTCATCATTACCTTTGCCGGCGGTTATTAACCGCAACAGTTTATTGGCAACTTCCAGGCCGCGGATGGCCCGGTCGTGCAACCCCAACTGGCGTTGGGCGGTGGCGATTTTATACAGAAGCAGCACCTGACCTTGAAGTGCATCTTGTTTACGCAGCGATTTGTAAGCATTGCGCCACTCACGGATCGCTTGGTTGTACAGACCGCGTTGAAAATATTCATCGCCCTGTTTTGCCAAAGAATCACCGCCAGTAAAATCAGCAGACGTCTCAGACAACAGCGGTTCCGTGTCAGGCACGGATGCATAAGCGCTATTGTTCAACACGCTGATATTCACCATGCCGACAACAAGCCACATACAGGCAAAAATCTTCAGCGGTTTAAAGCTCATTTGCATAAGTTCGGTAATCCGTTGTGTTTTTGTAATCATCAGTAAAGCGACCAGGAAACCACCTTGTCACCGGCGAGCTGAAATGAAATCCCGTCTCTTGGATATAAATAATTCTGACCCTGAGTAGACCGCAACCGCAGTTCCGGCATACCATAGTTGGACAACACGCCTTTTCGCCGGCTGCCGATATTAATCCCCTGCCCGCTTTTACCCGTAAACCGCTTATTGGCCACAATGATTCTGACTTCATCACGTTCCGTAATCACACTGACACCATTGGGATAATCGAGCAATGAATAGGTGTTGTCGCCAACGGTAATTTGTTTGGAGTGGGGCTTACCCCACTTGTCGGGAATTTCATCCAGATAATTTCCTACCTGAACACCAACCAGTTGTTCCATACTCCGGGATAACGAAGCACGACTGATGGTCTTGTTGTCCTTTGCTGGACCGCGCAGGCCAAAGTTGGAAGCAAGATGTAACGACCAGGGATTTTGCGGATCGAGCTCGATGAAGTGTTGCCAGGACTCATACGCTCGTTGTTTGTCGCCTTCGAGATAATTTATTTTACCCAGGTTGTAATAAGGCGCATCAAACGACGGTCGCAAATGAATAGCGCGTTTTAAGTAACTTCGGGATTTTCCAATATTGCCGGTAAGATAAAAACCAACGCCCAGCGCGTTTAACAATGTTGCATTATCAGGGTGTTGATCGACGACGTCCTGCATTGTTGCGATGGCCTTGTAGGGCTCGCCGTTTATCAGATAGGCGCTGGCGAGATTCTGATAGGCCAGGATATAGCGACTATCCTGGTCGATGGCCAGTTCGTAATTCTTGATAGCCTGTTTAATATGCCGTTGAAATTTTTCATGATCGGCTGTACGGCCACGGAACACGCCAAAAGCCGCCCGCGTGTAGGGGTCCGCGGTCACCGGCAAACGAAACGGCAATAAATGCTTTTCGGCGGACTCTTCTTTTTGCTGAAAATACTTCAGCGCCACCTGATGATGAGCTACTGCAAGATTATGATAAACCTCACGGCTGGGAAAATACCGCAGGAATTCGCCAAAAGCCCGAGCCGCCAGGTCGAATTTACCCGTCTGATAAAGAATCAAACCCATGCGAAACAAATCCGCTTGTTCACCCACTTGTTGTAACCGCGCGAGGATAGCCGTGGATCGCTGCGTTGAGGTTGGATGAGTGTTGCCGTTTGGGTTACTGTCAAATTGTGTCGTGTCCAGCAACCGGTGCCACTCGTGAAAAAAACTGTTTTGGTTTTGCGCCGATTCACCCACGATAGCGTAGGGGTCGTAACCGGCCATGGCGGCAAACAGGATGCCCCGCTCGTCCGCTCGCAGTTCCTTGGCTTCGACCTTGGCAGTATCCGTGAAAATGTTCTCAATTTCATGAACCGTCGCCTGTTCCACGTCACGTTTTTTCTGCAACAAGCTCAACGCGCTGAAAAAGTTCATGTGCCAGAAATCATCATCCAGCAAATGGGCTATTTCGTGGGACAACACAAACGCCAGGCGGTCATCCCCCTGTTCCCGGTTTTGAAAACACATGTCCAGCACCTGTTGCGACAGGATAATCCAGCCGTCGGGTATAGAGATGGGCAACACAACATTGAACGGGTTTTCTCTGATAATAAACAACCGGGGTATCACTCCATAACGGGTTCCCGCCGCCTTTAGTACCCGGTTAAAAATAACATGAGCTTTGGCAACACGCGCGTCGTCGCTTTGCGTCAATTCTGTATAGTTACGCTGCCAGTAATCGATCCGTTCCTGGGGATTGGGAACCGCGATACTCACCGTACTGTAAAACAATAAAAGCAGCAATGTAACCACCACCGGACCGCCACTGATCGCAGTGGCCACTGGATGACTCATGGCTAACAAACGCGATGACTTTGTAATTTTCATTGTGATGTTATAACTTACCCCAACAAGCTGCGGATATTTTCCACTTCCTCGACAACCCGCCGGAAATCCTGTGGCATGATTGCAGCCTTCTGAGCGATGGCAATCAATTGATCAAACGAAACGGCAACACCCGGGGGCACATTGGCGTGCTGCAGAGCCGTTTTAAAGCTTTGCAATTGCCCCGTGCGCCGTAATTGTCTGGCATCCTGCGCCAAGGCCGCCAGCGCATAATCGACTAGCCATGCACCCGCCGCAGCTAACTGCGCCTCCTGGCGCCCGTTTTCCGCAGCACTTTCAACATATTGATTGAGCAAGTCAACCAATTGATCATCAATTCCCGAAAAGTTGTTTTGCCGGGCCAGTTGTTTTTGGAGGCTTCCCAGGGCCGCAATCGTGGCGGACTGGGGCCGTTTTTCCCGCAGCAATGCTGTTTTCAGCAATGCCAGTTGAGTTTTTAGCGGCGCCGTTCGCTCACCGGTGGCCAGCGCCCTGGCTTCGGAAAACATGGAGCCAATGGAAAAACTGTTAAACACACCGGCCTGGGAGCTGAATCCAAAACGGTTTGCCGGTTGCGACAGGGGAGCAATTTTTTGTGTGAGTTGCGCCAGGGACTGTTGGCTGTTGATTTGCGCCTGAAAACCTATCGCGCCCTGAACTTTGTGGGTCTCCGGTTTATCCAACAGAGAAAACGCCGCCGCAACGCCAATTAAAACCGCGGCGGCGACCGGAAGCACAATACGTGGCCAAAACCCGATAGATGATTTATTGGTTGTGCGAACAGCAGGCCCATTGTTTTCGATTTCGGCATTATCAGTCTCGACTCTGCTATTAGCATTGACAATAGGAGCATCGACAGCGTCGTGAAATTTATCAGTATCCCGTTGGTCAACGGAGCGTTCTAATGAACCATTGGCCGATCGGTTCAATACGATGACATTGGATGCATCATAGTGGTGCGTCTCTATCTTCTCTGCCGGATGCGCTGTGTTGTTATCCTGATGCAATCCACCGGCTGATGAACCCTGGCGTCGCGCCCCCCTGACTGCCGCAAGCACGTTATCTGCAAGGCTGTCCCAGTATTCGTCGCCGGGATCAGCACATTCATCATGTTTGACCTGTATCAACACTTCCTGAATATTGTCATGCACGTTCCGGCACGCAGGACAGGACATCAGGTGCTCATACAATTGCTCCCGCCGCTGTATAGGCAATTCAAATTCAAGATACTCCACCAGGGAATGTTTGACGTCGTCACATTTCAGCGGGTTCATAAGCTTCCTCTTTTAAGGATTTTGTCAATGACAACACAGCCTGATGATAGCTGGCTTTCACTGTTCCAACGGAGCTCGACATAATGTCGGCGATTTCCGCGAAGGTGCACTCCTGGTAAATCCGCAACTGTACCGTGAGACGCTGCCGGGCTGGCAATGAATCAATAGCCGAGCGCAACAACCGGCGCTTTTGGATAGCATCTACGTCATTGAATTTATTATCTTCCAGCACCAGGTCTTTACGGTGATCTTCGGTTACCTGTTCCCTGCGCCGATCATTGGACCGGAAGTGATTCTTGCACTGGTTAACGGCAATTTGATACAGCCAGGTTTTGAAACTGGACTTACCCTGGAATTGCTCCGCCTTCAAAAACAGGTTCACAAAGACCTTTTGCGTAACATCCGCCGCATCCGCGTCATTACCAAGCTGACGATACACGAAACGGTAGATATCTTTTTGATACCGTTTAACGATATATGTCAATGCAACATCATCACCGTTGATGTAGCGTTTTATAAGTACGAGGTCGTCCATTGGTTGTTTGTCGTTAAGACACCGCAAATGATGGTCGGGTTTAGCCATGAATGAGCCGCTTTAAACTCGTCAAATCATAGACTTATAACAACACAATCCCGCCGGCCATTGATATGAATTATTACCAAAACCAATAACAAACTTTCACATTTGGGATATAGTGCCTGGGAGACTAAACCACTCGGATGCATCTGGTGTCATTATCGACGCGGCTGTTTTACAGAAGAGGAACAAACGCCGAATTAGACTGTCTTTACAACCACAAAATTGAACAGCCAGAAGGCCAGGTACCTATGACTGCATTAATCGAACACCAACAACCGAGAGCAGGCACCGCGGATATCCGAAATCTCTGGTACAGTATCAAGACCTGCCTGCAGGAGTATGTATGGCAGGATTCCCCCAACGGGCGCTATGCCCAGGTCATTGCCCACCGAATCCGCCAGTTTGTCAATGCCGTGCAAAAACTGCCGAATTACCAGGAAAAATTTCGACTGCTGCAATCACAGCAACGTTATGAATCACCCTGGTACCGGTGCCGGATTGCCACCGATGCGGTGATGGAGGCGGAATTGGTGACGGTATTCGGCGAATGCCCAACCCCTATTCACAGTTATGACGGCCCGGTGGGAATTGTATTTGTGGTGGACGGTGAATTAACGATTTCCCGTTATGCCGAAACCAACAATGCCATCAGCCAATACAGCGCAATCGCCAATCTTAGCTGCGAGCGGACCGATCGTTATACCCTGACCCATGGCACCCTCATCGACTCCCTGTCGACGCCGGTCGTGGAAATGCAGGCTAATACCGAACGCTGCATTTTTTTCAATATTCACTTACGCGACCAACGGGATCAGCCCCATTATTTTTACTACCCGTCCTATCTGACTTACAGCGACCCATCGCAGGACCACAGGCGGTTTTTTGCTAACCGGATTCCATCGGAATGGTAATACTCGTGAAGCCGGGTTCCCGGCTTCACGTTAAAAATCTGACCAAAAAACTACCGATTTTCCATAAAACCTATATAATAGGCGCCTTGGACGTTATTTCTACAAAAACAACAAGTTAGCACAAGATTTGAGCGCCTTTACCGCCCGGATTACCCCTTCACGGGTGACCGCCGCCCGGAGTATGCTAATAAATAACTGGAACCACGAACCCTGCTAACCGATAACGGCAGCAGGTTCTATCTATAACAACAGACCGATTGCAGGATGTTCTATGGCTGAGTTAAAAAACGATCGCTTTTTGAAAGCATTGCTTCGCAAACCCGTTGACGTTACCCCGGTATGGATGATGAGGCAGGCGGGCCGCTATCTGCCGGAATACCGGGCGACACGGGAAAAAGCCGGCAGTTTTATGAACCTGTGCCGATCTCCTGAGCTAGCCTGCGAGGTCACCCTCCAGCCACTGGACCGCTATCCCCTGGATGCGGCAATTTTATTTTCCGACATCCTGACCATTCCGGACGCCATGGGACTGGGACTGCGCTTTACCACCGGCGAAGGACCGGCGTTCGACAAGCCGGTACGCACGGCCAAAGACGTCAACGCGCTGGGGGTGCTCGACCCTCACGCGGAGTTGCAGTACGTGGTTGACGCTGTCAGCCTGATTCGCAAGGAGCTGGATGGGCGCGTCCCATTGATCGGCTTTTCCGGCAGCCCCTGGACCCTGGCGACTTATATGGTGGAAGGCAGCTCAAGCAAGGAATTCGCCAAAGTCAAAGGCATGATGTTCGACCAGCCTAAGCTCATGCACCAGATGCTGGATGTTCTGGCACAATCGGTAACCGAGTACCTCAATGCCCAGATCCGGGCCGGCGCCCAGGCCGTGATGGTGTTTGACACCTGGGGTGGCGCACTGACGCCGCGGGATTATCGCGAATTTTCCCTGCAGTACATGAGCCAGATCGTGGACGGCCTGATCAAGGAAAATGACGGCCAGCCCGTACCGTCCATCCTGTTCACCAAGGGTGGCGGTGGCTGGCTGGAGGATATGGCCCTGAGCAAATGTAACGCCCTTGGGGTTGACTGGACCGTGGATATCGGTGCCGCCCGCAACCGGGTGGGAGACAAAGTGGCATTGCAGGGGAATATGGACCCGTGCATCCTGTACGCATCGCCGGAACGCATCCGTGAGGAAGTGGCCACCGTACTGGCCAGTTACGGCAAAGGCGAAGGACATGTCTTTAACCTGGGACACGGCATCCATCCTGCCATCAATCCGGACCACGTTGAAACATTTATCAATGCCGTCCATGAACTCAGCGAGCAGTATCACTAGCCACGATGCGATAGCATAGAAATTCAATGCCATCGACATTGCCACACCACTTGCCTTGCGAGCGGGTCAAAGCGCGACGATTGCACATTGCACACGCCACCAAACGCTAAGCCGTATACCGATCACGCTTCGCATTTGCAACAAATTGTCGTAGAAGTGTCATAGTAATATGGCCTAATCGCGCCACCGGCTATATTTGTCGTGAACAACCAATAATTCGTGCTATATGAACCAGGCAGCATTTGCCGCAACGTAAAAATTCTGCCGGTCGAGGAAATCCATTGTTTCCGCATATATTCCTATAAAAAAGCGCCCCATCGTCGGCCGGCGCTATTTGATATACTTATTTATTTGGAATTTTTTATATTGGCACTTACCCATGGACGCGCCCGATCTAAAACAACCTGAGCTTTACATCAACCGGGAACTCAGCCTGCTGGAATTCAACTGGCGCGTACTGCAGCAGGCCAAAGACGACTCGGTACCTTTGCTGGAACGGTTACGTTATCTTGCCATCGCCAGCACAAACCTCGATGAATTTTTTGAAGTACGGGTCGCCGGATTAATCCAGAAAGCCGAGTTGGGCTCCACCCAGGCCGGACCGGACAATATGCTGCCGACGGAAATCCTCAACGCCATCAGCGAGCGGGCACACCAGATCGTCGACGAACAATACCGCACGTTAAACGACATCGTGTTCCCGGCATTGGAGCAGCAGGGTATCCGCTTCATCCGCCGCAACGACTGGAACGAATCGCAGGAAAACTGGGTGCGCCGGTATTTCCGCGACGAGTTGTCACCCATCCTGACCCCACTGGGGCTGGATCCCGCGCATCCCTTTCCCCGCATTCTCAACAAAAGCCTGAACTTCATTGTCGAACTCAAGGGCCGGGATGCCTTCGGCCGGCAAAGCGACCTGGCCATCGTCCAGGCGCCCCGCGCCCTGCCCCGGGTGATCCCATTCCCGAAAGATGAAACGGACAGCGGACCCCATGATTTCGTGTTTCTGTCTTCCATCATCCACGCCTATGTGGACGAATTGTTCTACGGCATGAAAATCCAGGGCTGCTACCAGTTCCGAGTCACCCGCAACAGTAACCTGTTCGTTGACGAAGAAGAAATAGAAGACCTGTTGCGGGCTGTCGAAGGCGAGTTGGCGTCCCGACGCTACGGTGATGCCGTGCGTCTGGAGGTCGCCCATAACTGCCCGGACAACCTGGTGAACTTCCTGTTGCAGCGCTTTGAAATTCCGAGCCGCGAATTGTTTCAGGTCAACGGACCGGTCAACCTCAACCGTGTCCAGGGAGTCTATGACCTGATCGACAAACCGGAACTGAAATTTCCATCGTTCACACCCAACATACCTTTATCCCTGACGCGCTCCAAAAGCATTTTCAACGCCATTAAAAAAGGTGACATATTACTGCACCACCCTTTCGAGTCATTCGCGCCGGTGCTTGACTTTGTGCGCCAGGCTGCCAGTGACCCCAACGTCCTCAGTATCAAGCAAACGCTGTACCGCACCGGCGCCAATTCCGCAATTGTCAGTCACCTGGTCGACGCCGCGCGTACCGGCAAGGAAGTCACAGTGGTGGTGGAATTGCGCGCCCGGTTTGATGAAGAGGCCAACATTGAGCTGGCCACCCGGCTGCAGGAAGCCGGCGTCCACGTGGTTTACGGCGTCGTTGGCTACAAGACCCACGCCAAGATGATTCATATCGTGCGCCGCGAAGGCAAACAATTGCGCCAATATATCCATCTGGGAACCGGGAATTACCATGCGCGTACCGCCCGTTTATATACCGACTACGGCCTGCTGACCTGCAATCGTAAAATTGGCCAGGATATTTATAACGTGTTTTTGCAGCTAACCAGCCTTGGCAAAGTATCGCGGCTGGAAAGAATCCTGCAATCGCCGTTTACGCTGCACAAAGCGCTGCTGGAAAAAATCGACCGTGAAATCGACAATGCCGCCCACGGCAAACCGGCACATATCATCGTCAAAATCAACGCCTTGACCGAACCCCAGATAATCCATGCCTTTTACCGGGCATCCATCGCCGGGGTTAAAATCGATTTGATTATCCGGGGAATCTGTAATCTGCGCCCCGGGATCAACGGCATATCCGACAACATCCACGTCCGCTCCATCGTAGGGCGTTTCCTCGAACACACCCGGGTTTACTATTTTGAGAATGGCGGCGAGCCGGAAGTATATGCGTCCAGCGCCGATTTAATGGAGCGAAATCTGTTTCAGCGGGTAGAAGTGTGTTTCCCGATGCGTAGCAAGGACCTGCAGGCACGCATTGTCCAGAACCTGCAATATTACCTGCGTGACAACAAACAGGCATGGATTCTCAATGCCGATGGCAGATACAGTCGGGCGGAAATCAGCGAATCTGAAG
>JASFOJ010000187.1:0-8783 GCA_050116575.1 Gammaproteobacteria bacterium
CCTGGTATTATCGAACTTTATCCCCACGATATATTTTGGCCTCCTCACCGGCGTGGCCATGATGGTCGCCATGGTGGCCAACCTGACGTTGTTGCCGGTGTTATTGATGACCTTCAAACCGCTGAAAGCTCCCCAACGGGTGCCGGAACCATAACTTCATTCAATCAAAGTTATTGAATGGGGCAAGACAAGCTAAAACATTTAAAAAAATAGTTCTCAATTGCAGCGATGCCGAACCCGTCGTCAAAATAAATATTGTATCTGTTGTCGGCGGTTAGCGAATACTGACGACAGGAGATAGTAATGCAATAATACAAGCCTGACCCTGTCATTGCTCATTTAACAATATAATATCCCAATACGCACCTACGGAAATATTTTTGTTCTCGTTATACAGAGACGATAGTTTATTCGAAATTATTTTCCCCGTTGAAAATTCCTCGAAATTTTCAAGTTCGCCTTGTGCTATTGTTGCTTTTGGGAAGTTACTTACAAAATCTATCACTACAGCTGGATTTGTACCCATTCTATTCATCCAGTAAGGGCTAAACTCTAAAATTATCAGGTTAGCTGATTCTAGTATCTTATTTCCCCCAGCAATGACTAAAGGCTCAGCACCCTGAACATCTATTTTTATGGCCAACGGTGATTTTATATCAAAATTGAAGTCATCTAGACGTTTGGCTTGAACGTTAATTGTTTTCCATTTATCTTCGCCTAGCAAATTTACTTTGCTTTCTAATCGTAAGCGATGGTCACCAAGATTATGCGGTGATAACTCAAATGTGACAATACCGCTTTTATCTGAAATTGCTACGTTATAGCTCTCTATGCTTTTGGTGGGACATACATTTAGGATGTTTTGCTCTAGATATCTGAAATTTTTGGGATCAGGCTCAAAGGCAATACATTTAACGTTTGTAGACATAGCTACCGGTAAAGTAGTTAACCCAATATTCGCGCCGATATCTATGTACGTTCCCACTTTCTCTTTAAAAAAATTATTTAGCAACTCAAGTGTTCTCTTACTCCAAATTCCTGTTTTAGCGTACTTGGCGATAATTGACTTATCCATGATACTTCCATAGATCTCACCAATACCGCCTTCAACTCCAATTGATTTAATATTTAACCTATTCGCAACTTCATTTAATACATTAAAATCTCCTCTACTGTCGCAATAAACCTTTAGGAGTAAATCTTGTATACTGCAGGGCATTTTTTTGTAGAAAAAACTTAAAACACGAATTAATATATTTTTTATCATGCGAAAATTTTAAAAACCTAATTGAAATACAATTTAATACTAAGCGAGTGAAGCTAAATTATACATGATTAACGCGTATAACAAATTTCTACAGCCTCTCGATTTAGTCTATAATCAGTACAGATTTACCCTCGCAGTTACAGTGGACGTCAAATTGTGAGCTATCTCAGGCAGAAGCAGTCTTTCAACTATAATACTACGAATGCACAAAAATAGTGTTAAAGAAACAGTCAAGCAATGGTTGAAACCTATGGTGGCTCTTTTACGTTTCACTTGTTACGAACCTGAGACACACCGCAAGTCACAATAGTCGCATATCACAACGGCCGCTCTTAATTGAGATCCACAGCGTATTCGCGCAACACTTCCAGCGGAATAATTTCCAGTGCTTTTTTATGGGTGCGACGTAAATAAACGCGGGGCGCCATGCCTTCGTTGTAGGCTTCCCACCAGCGGGCGGCGCACAAACACCAGGTATCACCGGGTTTTAGTCCGGGAAAACCAAACTGGGGAACGGGGGTCGACAGATCGTTGCCTTTGAAACGGGAATACTCTAGAAATTCCTGGCTCGTGGCCACACAAACGGTGTGGGAGCCGACGTCGTCGGCGCTGGTGTTGCAGGAACCGTCACGGAAGAATCCGGTTTCCGGTTCTTCACCACAAGTCTCCAGGGGCTCATCGAATACGTTCAACGGCTCGTCCAATTTTATGTTTCCTTTCCGTTGTGGTTATAGCTAATACGATCAGGCCGCCTGGCGGCGCATTGATTGTCGTACATTGCTAACGCCCACTTTATCAGCCGCCGTGTCCAGTTCCAACCGCCGTTTAATCAAACCAATATCGGCATTGCGGATGAGTGTAATAAGGTTTTGGTAGCGTGAGTGAAAACCAAAACCACCATTGACCATTTCATCAATGGCATCTTCCTTTGACCAGCCCTGGAAAACAATACGGTAAAACGCCGTTATCGCGCCTGAACGGTCAGCGCCCCACTCACAATGCACCAGTACCGGGCTGTCCGCGTCTTTGATCACTTTAAGTATCGCGATGACCTGGTCGATGTTCAGGGTCGCCGCTGACACCGGAATATTCACCTGCCGGATACCAATGACCTTTAGCTTGGCCGGGTTGAACGCCAGGCCCCGCAAATTTATTGAGACCCGTACTCCCAGTTTGTAAAACTGCCGGTATGCGGCAAGTCCCGGTTGCGCGGAGCGGTACAGCTTGTCCGATACCCGGTAGGCATTTCTGAAATGGTAATTATAAAGCCGCGTCGCCCACTTATCGGGCCGGTGCGACCATGCGTCACAGGCGGTCGCGGATAACAACACCGTGGTGATCATCATTAATAATGTCAATGAATAAATGGCTGGCTGACGCATGGATATCGACCGTCTGTGGATTGGTATGTCGTCATATATCAAGGAAAACACCGGCTACAGCTTTATCGGAGCATATTGTCTGGCGGGGTACAATGACGTCGGGCAATCCTTAAGCCGGCAGACGTCCAGGGGATCAGGAATATTTTCCTTGCTCGCCAGTTTTCTGTACGCTACCGGACCAATGATGACTATAATGTACGGTTTGATTTTTCAAATTTCTGATAACATTAACGATTCCGGACTATGTGGCTTTTTTGGTTGGCAATAATCGGGGGACTGGCACTGCTGGTGTGGAGTGCGGACCGGTTTGTGATAGGGGCGGCCACAATTGCACATAATTTAGGCGTATCAGCCATTGTTATCGGTATGGTGATTATGGGCTTTGGCACGTCGGCCCCGGAAATATTTGTCGCCGTGGCCGCCTCGCTGGACGGTAGCGCCGGCGTGGCCGTGGGTAACGCGGTAGGTTCCAATATCGCCAATATCGCCCTGGTATTGAGTATCAGTGCGCTCGCCTCGCCCCTGGTAGTGGAATCGAAAACACTTAAGCGTGAATTTCCGGTGCTGGTGGTGGTGTCACTGCTGGTCCTGTGGTTGATGCTGGACCGGGAATTAAGCCGACTGGACGGTGCCGTACTACTGGGCGGGACCATATGCCTGGTAGGCTGGATGCTGTGGATCGCCCAAAAAGAACGCAGTTTCGGCGATCCACTGGAACGGGAGTTTGAATCCGAACTGCCCCATGATATGTCCACGCGGGCCGCTGTACTTTGGACACTGGTTGGCCTGGTGCTGCTGGTGGTGAGCGCCCAGATGCTGGTCTGGGGCGCAGTGAAAATAGCACAGGCGTTTGGTGTCAGCGACCTGCTAATCGGTTTGACCATTGTCGCCATTGGCACCAGCCTGCCGGAAATTGCCGTTTCCGTCACCGGCTCCCTGAAAGGTGAAGATGATATCGCCATCGGCAATATTATCGGGTCGAACCTGTTTAACCTGCTGGCGGTATTGGGTGTTGCCGGCAGTATAAAGCCCGCGGCACTAACCGAACAGGTCATATATCGTGACTACGCCACCATGCTAGTATTAACGGCCGCATTTTTTTTCATGGCCTACGGATTTGGGGGCCGGAAAGGTCGTATCAACCGTATTGAAGCATCGCTGTTGCTGGCTGCGTATCTGGGATACATGGGCTGGCTCTACATATCGGAAATAGGTCAACGCACAGCCACCGGTTAGACGATAGTTATATTGTTTATGGATAAAAGCAAACTGAAAGCCATGGCACAGGCCGTCATCGACAATGAAGCGGTGGCTGTCAAAGCATTAGGTGAACGCATAGACGACGCGTTCTTTTGCGCCTGCGAACTCATGTTGAAGTGCCAGGGGCGTATCGTGGTGATGGGCATGGGTAAATCCGGTCATATCGGCGGAAAGGTGGCGGCAACACTGGCCAGTACCGGCACGCCGGCCTTTTTTGTCCATCCCGGCGAAGCAAGCCACGGTGACATGGGCATGATTACCGACAAGGACGTGGTCATGGCCTTTTCTTATTCCGGCGAAACCGACGAAATAAAAACCCTGCTGCCGCTGATTAAACGCCTCGGTGTACCGTTGATTGCGCTGACCGGCAACCGGCAATCCACCCTCGCGCGCAACGCCAACGCCCACATTGATGTCAGCGTGGAAAAAGAAGCCTGCCCCCTGGGCCTGGCGCCGACGACCAGTTCCACAGCATCGCTGGTCATGGCAGACGCACTGGCCATATCGCTGCTGGAGGAGCGCAATTTTACAGCAGATGATTTCGCATTATCACATCCGGGCGGCACACTGGGTAAACGCCTGTTATTGCGTATCAGTGAAATTATGCACAGTGGCGAACGCACACCACAGGTATCGGCGGAGGCCAGTTTGAACGACGCGTTAGCGGAGATGTCAAAGAAAGGTCTGGGAATGACCGCTATCGTGGATAAAGACAACAAACTGCTGGGCGTATTTACCGACGGGGATCTAAGGCGGGTCCTGGATCATGGTGAAATCAACGTGCGGCAGACCCGGGTGGTTGATGTCATGACCGAAAACTGCAAAACCACCCACGCCGATGCACTGGCCGCGGAAACGCTGGCCATGATGCAACGCTATAAAATCAATTCGTTGCCGGTTGTGGATGATGAAAACCGGCTGGTGGGCGCTATGAACATGCATGATTTGTTACGCGCCGGCGTCATGTAATATTCCCTTTGAAACGATTATAAACGGCATAGCAACGAGTCAACGTATGATGAACGATGTATTGGAACTGGCAAAACCTATTAAGCTGGTGATTTTTGACGTGGACGGCGTATTAACCGACGGCAGCCTGTTTTATGGCGACGACGGCCAGGAATACAAGGCCTTTCATTCACGGGATGGCCACGGCATGAAAATGCTACGCGATTCGGGTGTTGACGTTGCAATCATTACAGGACGAACCTCCGAGGTGGTTAAGCATCGCATGAAAAACCTCAACGTTCACCACGTCTACCAGGGCCGCCTGGAAAAACTGCCGGCCTATGAAGAGCTGATTGCCAAACTGGAATTAAAACCGGAACAGGTGGCCTACGTGGGCGATGATGTGGTGGATCTGCCCATCATGACTCGTGTAGGTCTGGCCATTACCGTACCCGGCGCCCATGAGCTGGCGAGACAACACGCCCATTGGATCACGAATCAACCGGCCGGCGCCGGCGCCGGCCGGGATGTTTGCGAGATGATCATGAAGGCACAGGGTACTTATGAAACCATCATCGCGAAGTACCTGGGATAACCTGTATGGTTTGCAGGTAACGGCAATCATAACACCATGGTGAATTGGTCCCGACAAACGATTTTTCTGATAATACTGCTGGCACTGGCGTTTTTGAGCTGGTGGGTACTGACCATCACTGATCCAAACGCGCGCCGGCGGATTACTATTTCAGAGGAAGGCCCCGATCATTATATGGAAAACTTTGTTATCACAACATTGAGTAAAGCGGGAACACCCACTCGCAAGCTACAGGCGGAACGCCTGACGCATTACCCCAACCAGGAACACGCGGATGTGGTGAAACCCCAACTGACGTTTTATAAAAATGACAACAGTACCTGGGTTGCCAGCGCCCGAACCGGCGTCGTAAGGGATGACGGAACGGAAATTACTCTGACCGATGACGTCCATATCAGACGCCCCGGCGATGTAACCAATGAAATCAACATTAACACCCGGGACCTGCGCATCTTCCCCGATGACGATTTCGCCCAAACGGCCAATAGCGTCGTCGTGCAACAGGATGAGAACACTGTAACCGCAATGGGCATGGAGGCACACTTTGCACGTGGCGAAATTGAGTTGCTGTCAGATGTCAGGGGCTGGTATGTCCGCTAAGCGAAACCACCGCTGGATTCGTCGCACGCTATCATATATAGCGTTGGTTACACTGGTGCCGTGTTTTTCCGCGGGTGCCGCCGAGCGGCAGCCTATCAATATAGAAGCCGATAACGCCAAAATTATCGAGAAGGAAGGCAAAAGCGTATACAAGGGCAACGTCTTATTAATACAGGGTACCACGCGCATGACGGCGGATATTGTGACGGTATACAGCCGCGACAATAAACTGGTTCGCATCATCGCCAAGGGCAGTCCCGTCACGTATCACAAGAGCAGCACCGCGGAAAGCGAGGACCTCAGTGGCCAGGCCAACGTCCTGGAATACCTGGCCGAGCAACAACGCATCGTGCTGACAGAAGGTGCCAAGTTAACCCAGGGACGCACCGCCTTTAGCGGCAACCGCATTGAATACAACATCAAAACCGACGTGGTAACCGCGCAAACCTCCGAATCCGGCAAGGAACGTGTACAGGTTACCATTCAGCCCGAAAAAGCCAACAAGCCCAAATCAGGCGCTAACAAACCATAAATAAATAATGAGTTGTCTCATCGCAACAGATATTGCCAAACGTTACCAGTCGCGTGACGTGGTCAACAAAGTCTCACTCAAGGTAAACAGCAGCGAAGTTGTGGGATTGCTGGGTCCCAATGGCGCCGGCAAGACCACCTGCTTTTACATGATCGTGGGCCTGATCCCCTGTGACCAGGGAACGATTCAACTGGACGATCGCAACATTACGGCGCTGCCTTTACACGCTCGCGCCCGGCTGGGTATTGGTTATCTACCCCAGGAGGCGTCGGTATTCCGCAAATTGTCCGTGGAAGATAACATCATGGCGATCCTGCAAACCCGCGATGATCTGAGCAAGGAGCAACGCAAGGAACAACTGGAGCTGCTCCTGGATGAACTGAAGGTCAGCCATATCCGCGAATCCATGGGCATGAGCTTGTCCGGCGGCGAACGGCGCCGGGTGGAAATCGCCCGAGCGCTGGCCACCGAACCCAAGTTCATTCTGCTGGATGAGCCCTTCGCCGGCGTCGACCCCATATCCGTCATCGATATACAACGGATAATCAACCAGTTAACCCATCGCGGCATTGGAATCCTGATAACCGATCATAACGTTAGGGAAACCTTGGGCGTATGTGGACGCGCCTATATTATGAGCGAAGGGCGATTACTGGCCCAGGGGACACCAGAAGATATCCTTAAAAATCAACAAGTAAAGCAGGTTTACCTGGGCGAAAGCTTTAGACTCTGAAATGAGACACTATAATATAAAGTAAGCTTGCATGATTCTTGCGGGCGATATAACTTTAAACAGGATAGGGTTAAAAAAGCTATAATTATAAGACTAATAAGATTAATGTTATTCGTTAACACATTTGAAAGTTTTACAGTTTATCGAGTTGTTCAAAGTAAAAAGTAGTTCAATCCGCCCTTCATCATTTGCGGTAGAATGATAAAAAATTTTCTCTCATTACGTTATTGATATGAAACAGACATTACAGCTCAAGCTGGGTCAGTCGCTGACCATGACACCTCAACTGCAGCAGGCCATTCGGTTGCTGCAACTTTCGTCACTTGAGCTCCAGGCAGAAATCCAGGAAATTCTCGAATCCAATCCGCTGCTTGAAGTTACCGATGACAACAACAACGACACCGACGCTTCCGATACCACCAACGAACTCTCGTCTCAGTCCAAAAACAACGAGACCGCGGACAACGCCAAGGAAACGCGCAACGACAGCGGTGATCAGGAGATAGGTAACAACCAGGACATGGACGGCATGCCGGATGACCTGCCCGTGGACAGTTCCTGGGAAGACACCTACGAAAGCTATTTACCCAGCCGCGCCGCGTCCAGCGACGACAACGATCAGCGAAACTACGAACAACCCAGCAGCAGCGGCGAAAGTCTGGCACAACATCTCGAATGGCAAATGTTGATGACACCGTTCAGTGAGACGGACCAGGCCATTGCCACTGCGATTATTGATTCCATAGACCACAATGGCTATCTGTCATCGACGCTGGAAGAGATTTGCGACAGCCTCAATGAGAATGCGGAAGCCGATGAAGAAAAAATCGAAATCGACGAAGTCGAATCGGTGCTCAAACGAGTGCAAAACTTTGATCCGCCGGGCGTTGGTGCCCGCGACATCCGCGAATGCATGCAACTGCAGATAAAAACACTGGACCCGGATACCCCGTGGCTTAAGGAAGCCAAACAGATCATCGACGAGTATTTTGAACTCTTGGCCAACCGGGATTTTACCCTGTTGATGCGGCGCTTACGGCTGAATGAGAATCAGCTGCAACAAGCAATCAGTATTATCCAATCGCTAACACCGCGCCCCGGTTCGCAGATTACCGACAGCCAGCCGGAGTACATCATTCCGGATGTTTTTGTCCGCAAGGTCAAAGGTGTGTGGCGCGTGGAGCTCAATCCGGATATCACACCGCGGCTATCCATTAATTCGTTATACGCCGGCATGGCTCAGGGTAACAATAACAGCAGCAGTGGCGATATCTCGTTTTTAAAAAACCACTTGCAGGAAGCTCGCTGGTTTTTAAAAAGCCTTAAAAGCCGCAATGAGACGCTGTTAAAAGTTGCCACTTGTATCGTCGAACGCCAACGCGCGTTTCTGGAATACGGCGATGAAGCCATGAAACCCCTGGTAATGCACGATGTAGCCGAGACTGTTGAAATGCACGAATCCACCA
>JASFOJ010000188.1:0-8589 GCA_050116575.1 Gammaproteobacteria bacterium
TGGGCCGAAGATAAGTGTGTGCCTCAATCAGTGATCTTTCATTGATGCGGGTGGAGCTACTACCAGGCTACCGCGAAGCGGTTTCGTTCAACAGTTGTTTAGACAGAATGTAGTCACATATGGACAATTTTCCATATCTAACCAACATTCTAGCGTATTTTGGCTATATGTGGCCATTGTCCATATCTGGAAATATCCAAATATGGACAATTGTATAGATATGGATATTTGCTCATTTATGGATCGCCAGGATTCGGTTTAACAGCCCGAGTTTTACGGCGGTTGAATATGGCATGCGCCAGCTTTTGGTATCTTGCATCCATCGCGCGCCGGCCTGTTTGGCGCGCTGCCGCAATTCTCGTTCTTCGTACTCGATTTTGATATCGACCGGTGCGCCGTGATCCTCACTTGACTGAACCTGATAACTGCCCTTGGGTTTTCTGGATGTCACAATTAATTCAACCGTGGTGTGCAATATGTCACTGTCCGGGTCGTGGCGGTGCCTGATACAAACCAGGTTCTTTCCATAGATTTTAGTGTAGAATTTTGTTCCTGGCATCCCGGCAGTTAATTTTTTTATGACTTTCATAAAGTTACCTCCTTATTTTTATTAGTCGCTTTAACAAAAATCCCTGGATTGGGTCGTTAGGGTGCCCAGCCAGGTGCTGAGGTCTTCCAGCCGTGAGGCAATAATATGCAACACGCCCTCTTCCTGTTGGATAGTGCCGTGCACTACCAGCAGTGTTGCCTGTAGCAGTTCTTTAGCCTGTTTTTCCGCCAGTTTGGGCCAGATGACGATGTTGGCCTGACCGGTTTCGTCTTCGAGGGTAACGAAAATGACATTGCCTGCTGAGCCGGGCCGTTGGCGGCAGATGACCAGTCCGGCGACGGCGGCACGACTGTCATTGGGCAATGTCCACAGTTGTTCGGCTTTGCGGATGCGGCGTTGGGTCAATCGCGTTCTTAGTAATGCAAGGGGGTGGCGGCCCAGTGTTAATCCTGTGGTGGCATAGTCGGCAACGATGTTTTGGCCTTCCCGGGGTTTGGATAGCATGACTTCGCCTTCTGCGAAGTGTGGTGTTTCAAAAAGGGGAATGTTGTTTTCTATACCGGCAACCTGCCAGTAGGCGCGATGGCGGTCGCCGCTGATTGATTTGAGGGCGTCGGCAGCGGCCAGGCATTCGAGGTCTTTTTTGTTAAGTCCGGCGCGGGTGGCAAGATCCTGTGTACTGGTAAATGGTTGTTGTTGGCGTGCGTTGATAATGTTTTCGATGCCCGTGGTGGACAGGCCCTTGATCATGCGCAGGCCGAGACGGAGTGACGGCGATTGTTGTTGTTTGTTGCGATCGGTGCTTGTATCAACGCGGCCCCGGATTCCGCAAGCTTCATCCGGGCGACATTTCCATGACGAAGGGGATTCTTTATTTAAGCTGTGATCGTCACCCTGGATTCCGCGGGCTTCATCCGGGCTACGCGTTGCGTTTGATAGGGTGTTTCCCGGATTCCGTTGCACTTCATCCGGGCTACGGGTCGCGGGGGCGGTTTTTGCATCTTTGAATTCCAGCGTGCAGTCGTGGTCGCTGATGTTGACGTCAACGGGCAATATGGTGACGCCGTGCTTTTTGGCGTCGATGACAAGTTGGGCCGGCGCGTAGAACCCCATGGGTTGGCTGTTGAGTAACGCGCAGGTGAATGCGGCGGGGTGATAACACTTGAGCCAGGAAGATGCATAAGCCAGCAATGCGAAGCTGGCGGAATGGGATTCAGGAAAGCCGTATTCGCCGAAACCTTTTATCTGGTTAAAGATTTGTTGGGCGAACTGTTCGGTGTAACCGCGTGCTTTCATGCCCTCCAGCAGTTTTCCTTCGAACTGGTCCAGCCCACCCTTGCGTTTCCAGGCGGCCATGCTGCGGCGCAGTTTGTCAGCCTCGCCGGCGGTAAAACCGGCGGCGGTCATGGCCAGTTGCATGACCTGCTCCTGGAAGATAGGTACGCCCAGGGTGCGGCTTAATACATTTTTGACCGCTTCGCTGGGGTAGCTGATCTGTTCTTCGCCGTTGCGGCGGCGCAGGTAGGGATGCACCATGTCGCCCTGGATGGGACCAGGCCGGATGATGGCGATTTCGATCACCAGGTCGTAGTAGTTGCGCGGTTTGAGGCGCGGCAGCATGGACATTTGCGCCCGCGATTCGATCTGGAACACGCCAATAGTGTCCGCCTGTTGGATCATACGGTAAACGGCGGCATCTTCGGGGGGGATATCGGCCAGGGTGATGGTGCGCTTTGAGTAATAACTTATATAACCGAGCGCCTTGCGGATGGCGCTCAACATGCCCAGCGCGAGGATATCGATTTTCAACAGGCCCAGGGCTTCAAGATCGTCTTTTTCCCATTGAATGACGGTGCGCTCGGCCATGGTTGCGTTTTCGATGGGCACCAGGTGCGACAGTTTGCCCTGGCTGATGACAAAGCCCCCCACGTGCTGGGACAGGTGACGCGGGAAACCCAGGATGAGATGAACGAGTACCACCAGGCGTTTGATGAGCGGGTTGTTAATGTCAAAACCGTTTTCCTGCAGTTGCTGCTGAATGGTATCGAAGTCATGCCACCAGTAGATGGATTTGGCGAGGCGGTCAATCTGGTCGAGGCTCATGCCGATGGCTTTGCCCACATCGCGCACCGCGCTGCGCGCGCGGTAGGTAATGACGGTTGCCGCCAGGGCCGCGCGTTGGCGGCCGTATTTGTGGTAAATGTACTGGATTACCTGTTCGCGGCGTTCGTGTTCGAAGTCCACATCGATGTCGGGTGGCTCGTTGCGTTCCTTGGAGATAAACCGCTCGAACAATAGCTGCATGCGGTCGGGGTCCACTTCGGTAATACCCAGGCAGTAACAGATAGCGGAGTTGGCGGCTGATCCCCTGCCCTGGCATAAAATGTTCTGGCTTTTGGCGTATTGCACAATGTCGTGCACGGTGAGGAAATAAGGCGCGTAGGCCATTTCGTCCACCAGGGCCAGTTCGTGCTCGATGGCGTTTTTGACTTTATCCGGTGCGCCTTGTGGCCAGCGCCGTTGCATGCCCTGTTGTGTTAGATGCCGCAGCCAGGACTGGGCGGTATGGCCCGGAGGTACCAGCTCTTCGGGGTATTCGTAACGCAGTTCATCCAGTGAAAACCGGCAGCGGTCGGCAATGCGGATAGTTTCTTCCAATAAGTGCCGCGGATAGATTTTTTGCAGCCGTTGCCGGGAACGCAGGGAACGCTCGCCATTGGGAAATAACGCGTAGCCCAGTTGGGACAACGGCTGGTTGAGGCGAATGGCCGTGACGGTGTCCTGCAGGGCGCGGCGCTTGCGGTGGTGCATGTGGACGTCACCGGTGGCACATAAGGGAATGTTGTGCTGTTTGCCCAGGGCTTGCAGGATCTGTAATTGGCGTTGGTCATCACCGCTGAATAACAGCTCGGCGGCGATCCAGGTTTGGCCGGGGAAGTTTTTGGCCAGCCATTGCAGGGGTTCGTCATTGACTGTTTGTTGATGGTGATTGTTTTGGAAATCCGGTAGCCATAAAGCAAGGCAGCCGGCTGGATGATGTTGTTCGAGCAGTTGGCGGGTCAATTGGTAGTCACCTTTGTCCGCGTTGCGGCGGGCGGCCGTGATTAAATGGGACAGGCGGCCGTAGCTGGCGCGATCGGTGGCCAGCAGCACAAATTTTGTGTGATCATCGAGGGTGAATTCGCTGCCGATGATGAGTTTAAGGTTATGTTCCTTGGCGGCGATGTGGGCGCGAACCACGCCTGCCAGCGAGCATTCGTCGGTGATGGCCAGGGCGTGGTAGCGTAGATAGACGGCGCGTTCCACCAGTTCTTCCGGGAATGAGGCGCCGCGCAGGAAGCTGTAGTTGGAGATGCAGTGGAGTTCGGCGTAGGGGGCGAGTTTCATTTTGCCCTCGCCTTATGCATTCCCACGCAGAGCGTGGGAACGAGAGAGAATAGACAACATTGAGTCAGTTGTAGCGTGCTATGGTGCGGATATGCATCGGCACCGAATACGCGTTGATCGCCTGCAGGGCAGGCTCCTACACTGTAGCTTTCCCCGCAGTTGTGTTCGCCGTGGGAATACATAGTCAGTGCCCGTAGGCGTTCCCACGCGGAGCGTGGGTACGAGGAATAAACATGAGCGTGTGAGCGAGAAAAACGTGGGAACAAGAAAAACGTAATGCGGGAAGATCGTTCACTTTGTCCCGGATTCCGTTGCACTGCATCCGGGCTACATGCTGTGGATTTATTGAGACAGTGGCGATGTGCGTTAGGCGTGTCAGGGCCGGGTTGCAAAAGCGTGCCGTGTTGCAGATACGCTCCGGCACGGAATACCCGTTTATCGCCTGCTGGGCAGGCTCCTACACCGTAGTTGTGCACGGCTTGAAATTGTTTGTTGTAGTACAACATAGTGGTCGCTATTTCCATGCAGGGCGTGGGAGCGAGAAAAACGTAATGCGGGAGGATGGTTCACTTTGTCCCGGATTCCGTTGCACTGCATCCGGGCTACACGCTGCGTAGCTATGCACGGCTTGAAATTGTTTGCTGTGGTACAACATAGCGACCTCTATTTCCATGCAGGGCGTGGGAGCGAGAAACAGCCTGGCGGCGCACGTTACCTCTTTAAGGGGCAACATTGGGTCAGGCAAACAGGCCATGCAGGTACCACTGGTAATGTCCGGTGAGTTCCCGGTAGATCCATAAATGGCTGCCGGTGCTGTCCATGGCAATGTAATAATCACGGCGAATATCCGCACCTGACCACCAGCCCGCTTCGATGCGCTCCGGACCTTTGAGCAACACGATAGGACCCTGCAGCCACGGCCGGTCATTTTTCTGGGGCAGCAGTTGCGGCTCGGGTAATAACCAGAACGGGCGTTGTTGTTGGACCAGTTCGCTTTTGGTGATCGCCTTGTCATTAAAGCGATAGGCGTATTCAGGGCGGTGGTCGTTAACGCTGTGGACGGTTTTGATGGCATCCCGCCCCAGGCGCGCTTGCAGTTGTTCCATCAGGGTTTCAATATTGCTCTCCCGACTGGTGAGCTGCTGGTTCAGGGCCGGATCAAGGAATAACGAAGTATTGCGGGGTGAAAAGGGTAAAAAGTCGCTGGCTGTCAGCTTGATGCTTTTCACCGGTGCTTTCAGGGCCAGGCGATTCAAGTGTTCTTCCAGTAAATTGACCAGGTGTTGATGATCGCGGGTTGCCTGGCGCACGCCCACCATAACCGTGGTTGCCGCGTGTTTGTCATGATAGAGCCGGAATTGGCATTCATTGATGCAGATGTCACGTTGGCGCAGAAAAATAATCAGTTGATCCAGTAACTGGGCGGCAACCGTTAATAACAGGTCGGTTTTATGTACCTCCATGGGGAAATCATAAAATGCCTCGAATTCCTCGGGAGAAACAAAAAAATCCAGCGGGTCGGGGATGAGCCCGAGGGTACGATCGAGGTAATTCACCAGCTTGGGACCGAAGCGGCGCGCCAGACCCTCTTTGGGCAGACGCCATACGTCCCGTAACTGCCGGACGCCGGCATTGCGCAATCGCTGTTTTTTTTTAAGCCCGATGGGCAAATGGTTAATGGATAAGCGGCCCAACACGGAACGCAGATTATCCTTGTTGGTAACCACATCGGTGCAGCCGCTGCGGGCCAATAACAGACTGGCCATGGGGGTAGGTGTGACAGCACTGTTAAAACTGTGCCGCCATTGGTCTGTCAGTTGTTGGCGAATCCGTTTTTGGATTGCCGGCAAACCACCGAACAGTTTTATGCTGCCCTGCACTTCCAGCAACAATGCGTCAGGGGGCTGGATGCTGACTTTGGAAGTGAACTGTTCCGCCCAGACTGCCAGTTGCTGCAAGCGGTTGTGCTCGGCCTGCTCGTTGACGGGGTAAACCTTTAAGCCGGGGCATAACGCATAGGCAGCGTTAACCGGCATGCCGACACGAACCCCCTGCGCTTGCGCTGTCGGCGATGCAGCATGTACTACCGACCGGCCCTTATGTTCCCTGACAACAGCCGCAGGCATGTTGTGCTGCTGACCTTCATGAACTTCAAGAGCCAGGGCGGGAAAGACCAGCGCAAGCCAAAGCAGTTGTGGGGTGCCCGCTTCAGCCTGGCTGGCAGGTTGAGGTGCTGCTGAGGGGAGAAAAAGCGGTAAAGGCAATACAACCGGGGACTTCATTGCCACATCTCCGTAGCGGCATCATTAATGACACTGGAGATTTACATGGACACTGCGGTATTGATAGCTACCGCGCGCCTTTAAAACTTCAACATGAACACCTTGTTCTGCGGGATGTAAATGTAAACGTAGCGCCGCTGGCGAATGCTGATCGTTACGCTGGCGAAACAATACGCCCAGGTTGTGCCCGGCTTCGGCCGCCAGCTGCAGCCGCCGAATGACACCATTGGGTAACCAGTTCAACCAGGCCAATACCATGGCGCAAGCCGGAGTTTGCAGGGCTTTTTCGATACTCCACAGGGCATCTTTGCAACTGGTATCAGGTTGAATCACGATGACGTAATCCATATCGATGCCAGCCCGTTCCAGTGCGGGTGCATAAGGCACATAGGGCGGCGATATCCACAGGATCCAGCGTTTTTGCTCGGTAATGGACCGCATCAACGGTAACAGCAATTGCAACTCGCCCATGCCCCAGTAGGGAGTCACCATTTCCATGATGGCGTTGTTGGGCCAACCGCCATTGGGCAGGGTAGCATCCAGTTGCGGATACCCGGTAGGCGTACCGGTCATCATGTAACGGCCGCCGTCTTTTGCCCGCCAGACCTGCGGATTGTTTTCCAGTAATGTTTGCAATGCGTTATTCATTGACGGCATTAACCTGCTTGTTCAATGGCGACACTATTGTCAGCAATATTATTGTCAGCATCTTTATAAAAAGCTTTTAACAGGGTTTTGATTTTCATTTTTTCCAGATTTCTGCCGGGCTTTTCTTCCGGGAACAGGCTCATCTGGTGTGGCGCCGGACCATAAGGATCACGGGATGTGGGTAATACGTCTTTGAGTTTTTTGCTGATCATTGCGTTCACCTCTTCTGTTATATCCTTGACACTGCTGTCTGGTGCACCTTGTCAACGACAGCATCAAGCTCTTTTAAGATTTCCAGGTTATTAAATCTCATTACTTTGATACCTTGCTGTCTTAAATAAATATCTCTAAGTTGATCGTTTTGTACTGTCAGCCTATTCATGTGTTGCGAACCATCCACTTCCAATACTATTTGAGCCCTGGGACAATAAAAGTCCACAATGTAATTACCGATAGGTCTTTGCCGGTAAAATTGCAGGCCGGCTATTTGTTTGCGCCGAATACGGGACCATAATTTCAGTTCGCTGTCGGTCATCCTCTTTCGAAGCGTACACGCCGTTGTTTTTAGTATTGGATTGTATTGGTGCATTTTTACCTGTTTTGGTCTTGTTCCAGGGTTTTTGAAATCCCCCCTAAGTCGCTCCATGAAAATTTCCATGTCGTCTTTGCAGATTTTGTTATCCGGACTTCCTCTCCCGGATTCCGTTACTCTCCATCCGGGCTACCCGGGCTGCCTATTTGTGTTACAACCGCCGCAACACGCCTACGGCGATACCTTCGATATCCAGGGGTTGTTTTTTCATGTTGACTTTGATGACGTCGAACTCGGGGTTTTCGGGTTGCAGGTAAGCCATGTGGCCTCTGACCTTCAACCGCTTGACGGTCACTTCGTCTTCGATGCGCGCCACTACAATCTGACCATTGTTGGCCGTGGAAGCGCGGTGCACCGCCAACAGGTCACCGTCGTAGATGCCAACGTCTTGCATGCTTTCGCCTTTGACCCTTAACAGGTAATCGGCTTTGGGTTTGAACGTGCCGGCGTTCATCTGGCAATAATCTTCAATATGCTCCTGGGCCAGAATGGGGCTGCCGGCGGCAACCTGGCCGATGATGGGCAAACCGCTCTCTCCTGCGTCCTCATCTTCGTAATCCAGCAGCCGAATGCCCCGCGAGGCGTTGGGAATCAGCTCAATGGCGCCCTTGCGCGCCAGGGCCTGCAGGTGGCCCCGAATACCGTTGGTGGAGCTGACGCCCATCGCTGCGGTAATTTCCGCAACGGTGGGCGGCATTCCACTGGCAGCGAGCTCTTCTCTAATAAAATCAAGAATTTGTTTTTGCCGTTCAGTGAGCTTTTGCATGTTCTTTGGCTGTCCTCTAACTCTGCTAACTATCCTTCAACCGTTCTTGGAGACTGCTTATATGAGCAGTGTTTTTATGGTCAGTATAGGCAGGCATTCCGGCGAGATCAAGCCCGAAATCAAAATTTTTTTGAAAAGTTGCTCAAAGCGGATAAATCAGCGGAAGGAACAATGAAAACAAAAAATGTTTACCTGTAGGTGGCGGTGTACCCTAAGGGCATAAACACCCTACGGGCAAACAAAGTAATGCGAACCGTAACAATAAAAGGTTGCGACACCCCAGATGGTGCGCTTTGTCCCTCAGCAGCACCCTACGGTGGATACTTTCACAGCCTCAGTGCGCACGATTAAGTTCGTAGAATAT
>JASFOJ010000189.1:0-8498 GCA_050116575.1 Gammaproteobacteria bacterium
GTCTCCCTCGGCCTCAAGCAAATGGGCGAAGATCCCTGGCTGGATATTCCCCGCCGTTACCCCGTGGGCTCACGGCTTATTGGCAAAGTCACCAACCTCACCGACTACGGTTGTTTTGTGGAAATCGAAGAAGGGGTGGAAGGTCTGGTGCACGTGTCCGAAATGGACTGGACCAACAAAAACGTCAGCCCCAGCAAAGTGGTACAACTGGGCGACGAAGTGGAAGTCATGGTCCTCGAAGTGGACGCCGAGCGCCGCCGTATTTCCCTGGGCATGAAACAATGCAAGCCCAATCCCTGGGACGAATTTGCCGCCAACCACAACAAGGGCGACAAGATTGTCGGCACCATCAAGTCCATTACCGATTTTGGTATTTTCATCGGCCTGGAAGGGGGCATCGACGGCCTGGTGCACCTGTCCGATATTTCCTGGAACGCCACCGGCGAAGAAGCCGTGCGGGACTACAAGAAAGGTGAAGATATTGAAACTGTGATCCTGGCCATTGACCCGGAACGGGAGCGTATCTCGCTGGGTATCAAACAGCTGGAACAGGATCCATTCAGCAACTACCTGGCCGAGCATTCCAAAGGCAGTATTGTGACCGGCAAGATCCTGGAAGTGGACGCCAAGGGCGCGACCGTGCAACTGGCCGAGGGTATCGAAGGTTACCTGCGGGCGTCCGAGATTGCCCGGGACCGGGTGGAAGACGCGCGCAGCATGCTGAAGGAAGGCGAGGATGTCGAAGCCAAATTTATTGGTGTCGACCGCAAGAACCGCGTCATCAATTTGTCCATCAAGGCCAAAGATTCTCAGGAAGAAGCGGAAGCGGTGGAAGATTACAGCCGCCAGTCCGACTCCGCAGGAGCAACCAAACTGGGCGATTTGATCAAAGAGCAAATGGATAACCAGTAAAAACTGTCTACGCTCTGAACAATCGGCGAAAAAATGGTAATTTTTACCAGAAATGCTATTTAAATCGTGGGCTTAGCTGCTAATATTACTAGGTAGCTCAGCCCACGTCATTATTAGTCAGTGTTGTAAGTACTTGTTCTGTATTTAAGGTTTATCGGTTTTTGACGCTAATACTGTGACTGGGGATACGCCCGTTACATGTTGGCGGACGTGTTAGGCGAGTTCAATGGGTCCTGGGGGCCTGCTGATTGATCCGGGGAATCACGAGTATGACAAAATCCGAACTAATAGAACGAATAGCAAAAAAGCAACCACATCTGCCGTACAAGGATGTAGAGTTATCCGTTAAAACTCTCATTGAACAAATGGCGCAAAAACTGTCGACCGGTAACCGTATCGAGATAAGAGGCTTCGGGAGTTTTTCCCTGCATTACCGGCCGCCGCGCATCGGGCGTAATCCGAAAACCGGTGAGGCGGTTTCCTTATCGGGAAAGTACGTGCCTCATTTTAAACCGGGCAAGGAGTTACGCGAGCGCGTAAATAATGTAAAGTAAGGGCGGCGAACGGCTGCTGCTCTTACCCAGTACCAGATTAAGTCAAAAAACGGTATCGGTGGAGACGCCCATACCGTTTTTTTATGGTTATTCTGTTACCACTAAAATAACTACATTAGGCAGGCATGGGGCTAGCGGGTACAAAGTTAACGGCTTTCGCAGCATACATCCTGTCCTAACGGGGTTAAAAAGAGGATCGCATTCAGCCTTCCGGGTTGCAAACAAAGTACTTCTTTCACAATGAAACGCATCATAAGCTTAATTTTACTCATCGTTCTTACAGTGATCACTGTGACGTTTACGTTGCTGAATTCGCAGCCGGTCAAGTTGAATTATTATTTCGGCAGTTACGAACTGGATTTATTGGTCGTCATGATTATCTGCCTGGCGGTTGGGGCCATGTTGGGTGTTTTGGCCGGGGTAGGGAAGTTTGTCAGTTTAAAGCAGGAATTGATGCGCAAAGATAAAAAAATAAAACTCGCCGAAAGAGAGCTGGAGAATTTGCGTTCGTTGCCACTTAAAGATGATCATTAATGCCAACCCTGGTGTCGAGGCAGGTCTCTGCAAAGTATTATTAATCACATGGAATTGACCATTCTTGCTTTATTGCTACCCGTGGCGGCGTTGTCCGGTTGGTTGGTGGGTCGTCGCCGCAATAGCGGATCAAGTGGTGGCTCGGGGCAGCAATTTTCGTCAGATTATTTTGCGGGATTAAATTTCCTGCTCAATGAACAGCCCGATAAAGCCATTGACGTTTTCATCAAGATGCTGGAGGTGAACAGTGACACGGTGGAAACCTACCTGGCGTTGGGGAACCTGTTCCGGCGCCGGGGCGAAAGCGACCGGGCGATACGTATTCACCAGAATCTCATCGCGCGGCCCACACTGAATAAAGACCAGCGTATGCAGGCCCTGTTCGAATTGGGCAAGGACTACATGCGGGCCGGGTTTCTGGATCGGGCGGAAAATATTTTCCTGGAACTGGTGGACGATAAAAACCACCGGGTACCGGCGCTCAAAAACCTGCTGGATATTTTTCAGCAGGAGCGTGACTGGAACAAGGCCATGGCGACAGCACGTAAAATCGAAACCAGTTCCAACCAGCGGATGAATGTCGAAGTGGCGCAATACTGTTGTGAAATGGCGGAGAATGCCATAAAGGCCGCCGACTATAAGGGCGCCATGAAACTGTTAAAACGTGCCCTGGGACATGATAAAAACTGCGCGCGTGCTAATCTGTTAATTGGCTCTATTGAAAAGGGCAACGGCAACTACAAGGCCGCTTTGAAAGCGTACAAGCAGGTGGAGCACCAGGACGCGTCCTATCTGCCGGAGGTACTGGAACCCATGGTGGAATGTCATCAGGCGCTGGGTAAAATTGATGAAATGGCCGACTACCTCAACCACGTGCTGCGCCAGTATGACGGCTTGACGCCTATTGTCGCCCTGTCAGAAGTGAAAAGGTTGCAACAGGACGAAATCGCGGCCGCGCACCAGATCATGCAATCGTTGCAGAAAACGCCGTCAATTGCCGGACTCAACCAGTTGTTAAAGCTGAAAATGGTCAACGCCGATGACAAAGTGCGCGAACAGCTATCCATGATTCGGGACATTACCACGCGTATGATCGAGGAGACGCCGGTTTACCGCTGCAAGAACTGCGGCTTTCGCGGCAAGACATTACACTGGCAGTGTCCTACCTGCCGTCAATGGTGCACGGTGAAACCGATCCAGGCAGACGAGAAAGAAAAATAGGCGCTTAATTAAGGTATTTTAGTGGCGATGGTTTCTATTAATTGTCTAATGGTTACTGGCGGTGCGGGATTTATCGGGTCCGCGCTGGTGCGCCATTTAATTCAAACCACCGATATCAAAATCGTCAATGTGGATGCATTGACCTACGCGGGCAACCTCGAATCGCTCAACAGCGTGGAAAGCCATTCCAACTATTGTTTCGAGCAAGTGGATATTTGCGATGCGCAACAGGTAAACCGGCTGTTCCAGCAATACAAGCCCGATGCGATAATGCACCTGGCAGCCGAAAGCCACGTGGACCGCTCCATCGACGGCCCGGCGGCGTTTATCGACACCAATATTATCGGCACCTACAACCTGCTGGAAGCGGCGCGCGCTTATTGGAAAGATCTGGCGAAAGCGGCCAAACAACAGTTCCGGTTTCATCATATTTCCACGGACGAAGTTTACGGGTCATTACCGGCGACAGGCTATTTTGTGGAAACCAGTCCCTACCAGCCCAACTCGCCGTATTCCGCCAGCAAAGCCTCATCGGACCACCTGGTGAAAGCCTGGCACCACACTTACGGTTTGCCGGTCATTCTCACCAACTGTTCCAACAACTACGGGCCCTATCAATTCCCCGAAAAACTCATCCCGTTGATGATATTGAACGCCCTGGAAGGCAAACCGCTGCCAGTTTATGGAAAGGGGGACAATATCCGGGATTGGTTGTACGTGGACGATCACGTTAAAGCACTCATAGTAGCGCTGACCAAGGGCGCCGTGGGCGAGACTTACAATATCGGTGGTCATAATGAAAAAACCAATCTCGAAGTTGTTAAAGCGGTATGCGCTTTGCTTGATGAACTGGTACCGGATTCACCGCACAAGCCGCACGAATCGTTAGTGGTGTTTGTGGAAGACCGCCCCGGCCATGACCAGCGTTACGCCATCGACGCCAGTAAGATAAAAAACGACCTGGGCTGGGAACCGGAAGAAACCTTCGAGACCGGTTTGCGTAAAACCGTGCAATGGTATCTCGAAAACCGCGAGTGGTGCCGGCACGTGCAGGACGGCAGTTACCAGCGCGAGCGGCTGGGGACGGGCCAATAGTTGATGGAAAGCTTGATTCATAACAGATTCAGGAACTGAGAATGACGGCATCGGCCATTAAACGCAAAGGTATTATACTGGCAGGCGGTACCGGCACGCGGTTGTATCCCGTGACCCACGCAGTATCGAAGCAGCTATTGCCCATTTACGACAAACCCATGGTGTATTATCCATTGACCACGCTAATGCTGGCGGGTATTCGCGATATCCTGGTTATTTCCACACCCATGGATACACCGCGTTACGAATACTTGTTGGGCGACGGTTCCCAATGGGGAATCAACATTACCTATGCGGTGCAGGAAAAACCCGAAGGTCTGGCCCAGGCGTTTATTATTGGCAAATCCTTTATTGGTACCGATCCCTGCGCGCTGGTATTGGGTGACAACGTGTTTTACGGTCACGACATCGCGGAGTCGTTACAGTCCGCCAATGAACAACCCAGTGGCGCGACCATTTTTACCTACCAGGTAAAAGACCCCCAACGTTACGGGGTGGTGGAAATCGGCCCGGACGGCAACGCCGTGGGCATCGAAGAAAAACCGGCAAAACCCAAATCACGGCTGGCCGTGACCGGTTTGTATTTTTACGACAACCACGTCGTGGACGTGGCCGCGTCCATCAAGCCGTCGGCGCGTGGCGAACTGGAAATTACCGACGTCAACAATCATTACCTGAAGCAAAAGAACCTGTGTGTGGAGTTGCTGGGACGGGGCATCGCCTGGCTGGATACCGGCACCCACGAATCTCTGCTGGAAGCGTCCGCGTTTATCGAAACCATAGAAAAACGCCAGGGACTGAAAGTCGCCTGCCCGGAAGAAGTAGCCTATCGCATGGGTTACATCGACCGGCAACAATTGCAGGCATTGGCGCAACAGCTGCTAAAAACCGGCTACGGCGAATATCTACTGGATTTGTTGGCTTAGATTTTTGTTTATAAGCCATAAGCCTGAAATCATTACAGGTGTCGAGATTTGGCGGCAACACCAAATTTTACCAAGGTGGGCAGCTAGAATTCACCACCATGGTTTGTTCGTGTGTAGGAGCCTGCTTGCAGGCGATCAAGCATTTATTCTGTACTGTAGCGTATTATAGGACGCCGACAGGCATTCGTGCTCACCATCGAGGTACTGGAGCGCAATGAGCAGTAAAAAAGGGTAGATAACATCGACAACGCATTATAACCAGCAGGGCTGGCTTCTACACTGGAATTAACCACAGAGGGTTATTGCTGTGTAGGAGCCTGCTTGCAGGCGATCAGGCGTTTATTCTGTGAAGAGGCGTGTAGATGCACGCCAGAAGATATTCGTGCTCACGGTCCGGATACCTGACGAACAACAGGTAGCCGATAAGAGTAGATAACGACTACAACGCATTATCGCCAGCAGGGCTGGCTCCTACACCAAATTTCACCACAGTGGGTGATTCCTGGGTAGGAGCCTGCTTGCAGGCGATATAAGATTGTTCATTGCCAAAACAACCGGTTAACGACAAATTACATCGCAATCACACAAGGACTATTTTATTCCTCGTTCCCACGCTCCGCGTGGGAATGCAGAAGAGCCAGCAACATGAATATCATTGAAACACCATTAACCGGCGCCAAAATCATCGAACCAAAAAGTTTCGGCGACGCCCGCGGTTTTTTCCTGGAAACCTACAGCGCCGAACGCTACCAACAAGCCGGTATCGATGCCACGTTCGTACAGGACAACCATTCCCGTTCCGCCAAAGGAGTATTACGCGGCCTGCATTATCAATTAAATCATCCCCAGGGGAAATTAGTCAGCGTCACCCGCGGCGAGGTGCTGGACATCGCCGTGGACATACGCATCGGCTCGCCCACCTTCGGGCGATGGCACGGTGTGGTCCTCAATGATAACAACCACCGGCAGTTTTACGTGCCACCGGGATTCGCCCACGGTTTCGTGGTGTTGTCGGATATGGCAGACTTTGTTTACAAATGCACGGATTATTATCGTCCCGAGGACGAAAAAGGCTTGATGTGGAATGATAAAGCCATCGGGATCGACTGGCAGATCGAAGACCCGCTGTTATCGGAAAAAGATCGTAACAACAAAACCCTCGACAAATTGCAGGCCGATAACGAATTGCCGTTTTACAATGAGACCGGCGCCAAATGACAAAGACAAAAATATTACTGCTGGGCGCCAATGGCCAGGTGGGCCACGCCATTTGCGATCTGGCGCAACAAAGCCAATCCGGTATTGAAGTATTGGGGATGGATTCCCGTCAACTGGATATTACCCGGGAAAAATCCGTTCACGCCAGCATCGATGAGACCCGCCCAACGATTGTCATTAATGCAGCAGCCTACACGGCAGTGGATCAGGCCGAGCAAGAGCCGGCAAAAGCCTATGCCGTGAACCGGGACGGCGCCGGTTACATTGCCGCAGCCTGCGCGCGCTATGATATTCCGATGCTGCACATATCAACGGATTACGTGTTTGACGGCAAAAAGCCAACACCCTACGTGGAAACCGACCCGGCCAACCCCATTAATGTCTACGGCGCCAGTAAATGGGAGGGCGAACAGGCCATTCGGCAAACGCTGGATAAACATATTATTTTACGAACCAGTTGGGTGTTTGGAGTCTACGGGAAAAACTTCGTGTACTCGATCATTAAACTGGCAGGCCAGCGGGAAGAGCTGCGCATTGTCAACGACCAGCATGGTTGCCCGACCTCGGCCGCGGCGATTGCAACGGCATTGTTGACGTTGTCGGACGAAATTAGAAATCGTGGCCAGGAAAGTGGTGAGATTTCGTGGGGTACCTATCATTTTACGGGTACTCCTCCCATAACCTGGTTTGAATTCAGCAACGAAATTGTAAACACGACACGGCAGCGATTTGACTATCTAGTGAAAAGCATATTGCCAATACCCACCAGCGAGTTTCCGACGCCCGCCGCGCGGCCGCATAATTCGGTGCTGAATTGCGATAAAATTCGGGCTGAATTTGCCATAGCACAGGAACCCTGGCAAACGGGATTGGCGCAGATGCTTGCCCACGACGCATTTGATTCCCATATGATCCGATAGCGGGTGAGCAGAGAATAAAAAAACCAAATAACCTTGAGAGCCATTTAACATGAGTGATTCCAAAGTCATTGTCGCCCTGGATTTTGATTCCGGGAAAAAAGCCCTGGCGCTGGTAGACCAGCTAAAACCGGACATGTGCCGCCTGAAGATTGGCAAGGAACTGTTTACCCGTACCGGCCCGCAACTGGTGAAACACCTGGTGGACAAGGGCTTTGATATTTTTTTGGACCTGAAATTTCATGATATTCCCAACACGGTTGCCAAGGCCTGCGCCTCTGCTGCGGAGTTGGGTGTGTGGATGGTCAACGTGCATACCCAGGGCGGTCCCAAAATGATGCAGGAAGCTCGTGACGCTATCGCACACTATAAGCGCCGGCCGCTGCTGATCGGAGTTACTATCCTGACCAGTTTGTCCGATGAAGACCTTCAGGCGGTGGGTTTGCAGGGCAGCGCGGAGCAAAACGTAGTTCGGCTGGCCAAACTGGCGGAAACTTGCGGCCTGGACGGTGTGGTCTGCTCCCCGATGGAAGTGTTAACCTTGCGCAACGAGGTGGGTGAGAACTTTCAACTGGTAACGCCAGGAATTCGCCCCAAAGGCAGTTCCCGGGACGACCAGTCGCGGGTAATGACACCCAAGGCCGCGCTAATGGCGGGTTCCAGTTTTATTGTGGTGGGAAGGCCCATTACCCAGGCCAAAAATCCACTGGCAGCGTTGCAGGCAATTCTCACGGAAATTCAGTGAACTATTTACTTGTTGCAGCACGGCGAAATCCTTAATCTGGCAGCACACGTGAGACGTTACACAGACGTTCCACGTTAACGATAGACAAATCCACTAACGAGTAAAAACAAGGAGCATAACTATGAAAAAAATGTCTATGTTAATCGCCGGATTGGTTTTTTCTCTGATGTCAATGGCTACGTTTGCCGCGGTCAACATCAATACCGCTGATGCCCAGGCCATACAGCAGGAACTCAACGGTGTTGGTAGCCACAAGGCGGCCGCTATTGTCGCCTATCGCGACATGCACGGCAGCTTTGCATCCGCCGATGAATTGACAAACGTAAAGGGAATTGGTATCAAGACCGTCGAGAAAAATCGTAGCAATATCATTGTT
>JASFOJ010000190.1:0-8463 GCA_050116575.1 Gammaproteobacteria bacterium
GCGCACTTTCGCCGAATGCCTTGGCAGCGCCGGACCAGTATTTTTTTTGGGCATAGTCGTTGCCCATCTGAAAGTACCAAGTTAAAGAAGTTAAAGGGGTCGGAGCCCTTTACCAGGCTACTTCAATTGACAATCCGAGTTAAAGGGGTCGGAGCCCTTTACCAGGCTACTTCAATTGACAATCCCATAGTCCTCCAAAGGCGAACATTCTGGATTAGCTGTGCCTGGTTCCACATATTGGACATCACTCCATAAGATATCGTTAAGCGGTAAACGCCCTTTAAATGCTTCCTGTTGAAGGACAGACAATATATATCACACCAATATTTCTGGCCAATTTTTAAGCGATCGGAAACAACAGAAAATATTGGCGAGTATCACGCCTATTGACTCACGAGCCCAATCGTTGCAGTCTTTCACAAAATAGATTCCCACCAAAAATAGTAATGCATAACATTCATCGCTACCTCGCCAATCGGCTTTTTTATCCTATGAACAATAAGGGACAAACCACGATTTCCAGACTAGATTCACAAAAACCGCGATCTTCGCCCTAAGACTCCGCTGTATAATCATCCAATTCTCCATAACCTAAAGGGTCCACGGTGCGTTTTACCAAATGCTTATTTATCGAATCATCCATTGGACTCGATCCTCCCCTTGACCCTGGTCAATTGCATATACCCCCCAGTCAGATAACCTTTAAATAACAACAATTTTTAATTGACATCACCGGCCCCAAAAAAACCGGCCAAAAAGGTCAGTCAGTGGAAAACATATACTATTTCACCGAGGAACTGGATCCTTTAAAAATCATTCCCATATATAAACCGTCGCTTGACATGAAAACTATCCCGCTTGTGGACGATGATTGTCTTCCTGATCTTCGCAACCCCTGGTGTAATCTTTGGAATTTTTTCGGTAAGAAAGGTTGCTCAGGTTGACCCTATGGATGTGTTACATTTTGAACAGTCTATCCTACAATAGATCGCTGAAAAAGCTACTAATGGCAGGAGTTGTTTTCAGTTCTCCATCGACGCTGTTTGCCTCAGTACCAACACCGGAGGAAAATGACTACTCCTCGTGGTATGGATATATATATCTTGGTGATAATTTATCCGGTTCATCAACTAGCAAACTCAGAGCCGTCAACTATAAAGGCGGTGGGCCGCTGGAATGGGGAATAGGTTTAGGCAAATACATCAATAACGCGTTCTCTGTTGAAGGGTTTTTCGAATACTGGGGAGAACGATTCGAGAGACAAAATTCAGCAACAATTTCTGGTACCGAAAACAATGTTATTCAGGTAGGTGGCCTGGGGCTTTCTTTTTCAGGTATCTATTACTATCACCGGAATAACGTTAGTAGTTACCTCGGCGGTGGAATTGGACTATTCGCCACCGGCGTTCTGGTAACGGAACCTGGTAGCGGGTTACTCACTACCGAAGGTGCACCATCCGATAAACTATTGTTGGGATTCCATGTGAAACTGGGCCTGGATTATCGTATTCAAGACGCGCACAAAATAGGTATTGAAATAAAACGCCTATCACTCAAAGCAGATTTTGCCCAGTACACCAATGGCGAAACAGATATAGGTGGCACGTATATTTTATTCATGTATAGATATAGCACAAAATAATCACGAAAAAATGGAATCAAACTCGACATAACTCTAGATACTAGTGTAACTTTTTCGAAACTGACTCTATTTACTTTCTTTATTCTGTAAACCTGATCGACAGAGGTTTGGGAGGGTTTCACCATGAACAGGAAACAAATTGTATTAGTTTCAGCGTTATTCTTTGCGCTAATTATTTCGCCGGCACATGCTACCTACCTATACGAGTTTTCCGGTGTTGTTCCTGGTGCGTCAACTATCATAGATCTACCTGTCAGCGCGGGTGAGACATGGACTGCACTTGTAAATGTGGACGAAACGGTCACCGATTCGCAAGGAGGACTAAGTACGAGTGGACTTTACCAAGGGGCAGCACTCGATGTGAGCCTCACATTTTCCGGTGGATTCGCAACATCATTTACGGGTTCCGTATCCAACGAGATTCGTGTCTGGGATAATTTAGCAGATGTCACGACGATGGATGGCTTAGGAGTCTATATGAATGATGGTACTAATAATTTAATCATTCAGGTTGTCAATGAGACGAATCTGTCATCGCTGACTTCTGACGCGCTTCCCTTGCCCGGGACCATTGTAGCCTCTGATGTAGCAGGATATGGTTATGTGATGCTCAATTACAGTAGCGACTTCGGTGGTATTGCTTATTCTGATGGGTCTGCAGACAACACCGTGTTCGAAGCAAGGGCCAGTGTCCCTGAGCCCTCTACCCTGGCGTTAATGGGACTCGGTTTGATTGGGCTTGGACCTGCCCGCAGAAAATTTAGCTAAGCAGAAAACCTGTACGACATTATTGATTAAAGAAATAATTAATGGCGAACTCTAGGCATGGACCGACGCAACCAGCTGATAGAAAAGAGAAGCCGCCAACACCAGCGCCTGAAATCGCGCTTAAATTGCCTTTATTGACGCCAAAAAGACGTATTTAAGTACTAACTCAGTGGTCTTCTGGATAGAGAGGTGTGTGTGCTTCGCCTCCCGGTTAAGCGTCCCTCTTTTTGGGGAGCGTCAAAGCCCTTAACCGATGGTCACCGGCCTTGACTCCACCATTACAAAAGGGAGTCAAGACTAACCAGGCTGCCAAGGCTAGAAATAGGTGGCACTCACCATACCGATACGCTGAAACTCCTCATAGTGCCTTCCGGAAACGAGTAGGTATTATCGTCATCGTAAACGTGCAAGGTCCAGATGCCGTTTGCGTCTTCACCATTCAACGTGGATAAGGCCTGTTCTGGTTTATAGGCATCCAGGAAGTAGCAATCGTTGCTGGTAGCAATGTATTTTGTGGCCAGGTCATCAAACAGGGTGTCCCGGCTGCTGTCACCATAATAACCAGAACCGCAACCATCGTTGTCAGTGGACAATTCAATCATGGTACCTGTGGGCGATTCCAGATAGATATCAATTTCAGTTAGATGATCGTGCCAGATGTTAACGCCAACCACCATCCTGGAAATAGACGTCGTCACCCCGGTCAGGTTGATATTGGCGCTGACACCGGTGACCAGGTCAGCATCTGGTATAGTCTGAAATGTGTCAGGACTGAAGTAGGTTGTCGCCCACTCCTTCGCCGGACTGATGTTGTTGGTTTCATCCGTTTCCGCCACCAAATTTCCGGTATCAACAATGGCATAGGCAATGGCATTGGCCTGGGTTACCGGCATGGTAATGACCCGCGAGGTATAAGCACCTGCAGACAGGGGAAAGGAGGTAAAATTGAACGTTTCGGTTGTGTCTCCTACGTCTCCCATTGTCGGCGCACTGGCTGCCTCCGCCCACAGTTCCACATCGAAACTGCCGGCATCGCCGGGGCCTGCGTTACGAATTTCCACGCGTACATCGGCGTTAACGCCGTCGGATATTACACGCTCGACCACTACCTGTAAATCAGGATAGGAAGCCGTCCAGGCTAAGCCATTACTCACATTATTTGCGTCGTTGGTTTCTGTAACCAATCCACCGGTATCGACCACAGCGTAGGCGGTGCCACTGGGCAGGGCGCTGCTAAACACTGCGGTATCGGAAACCGATTCACCCGGGGCCAGACCAGAGTGGGAAACCGAGTATTCACCGGACATCCCAACGCTGGGGGCGCCCGATGAATCACTAAAGAAATCAACGTTAAACGCTGGTGCGTAATTTTCAAGACCATTGGTGACGGTATAGTCTATTTCTATGTTAGTGCCATTGGAACTAACGGCGTCAACGGTAACCTGTAAATCAGGATAAGTAATCACCCAGGCCAGGCCCGCAGATACGTTGTTGGTTTCGTCTGACTCACTAACGATATCCTGGGAATCAATAATGGCATAGGCTGTACCTGAAGCATCGGTGTTTGGCACGGTAACCGTTCGTGTAAAGTTAGCGCCGGCGCTCATTGAAAAAAACGACTCACTGGTATCACCTAAATCCCCTACCACCGGAGCACTTGCTGGATTGGCCCACACTTGCACGCTATAATCACCGGCATCGCGTGAACCGGTATTTTGTAAACGGTATTTGATGATGGTGTTGGTACCATCAGCGTACACATTTTCTATGGATACCTGTAGATCCGGCTCTGTAGCCACCCAGGGTGCCGCAGCAGAAATGTTGTTGTCTTCATTTTTTTCAACGGCGGTATTTGCAGTATCCACTGCTAGATAAGCCGTTCCAGATACGGCAGTTTCCGGAATAATAAATGTCCCCAATACCGAACCGTAACCAGGCACATCAGCAATCGTTTTGGACGCTGTGGCAGGCTCTCCCAGGGTGGGCGCCGCTGCGAGATCACTCCAGGCATCCAGCAGGATGCTGCCCGAGGCATCAATACCGTTGTTGTAAATGGTGTAGTAAATATAGAGGTTGGTAGCGTCGGATTCGATGTCCCTGATAATCACTTCCAGATCCGGCTGGGTCGTGATTTGGCTGACGGCCACTGAATAGCTGGTGTTGCTTCCCGGTTCTACTCTCACATAGTAGCGTCCTGTACCGGTGGCGGTAAATCCGACTTTATCAACATCAACATCGGATCGTGTTGAACTGCCAAAAGAACTGGAGCGGTTCACATCGGGAAAAACACCGCCAATGTCGGCATTACCGGTGGTAGATGTTAATTCGACTTCATAATTTTGGCCGCCAAGCACGTCAAATGCATAATAGATGTCATCAGCATCAGAAGTCTCTGCAACAGCGGCGCCATCAACGTTTAGTAGTTTACTGGTGGATGCAAACTTGTAACTGAAACCACTACTGCTGTTGGGCGCAAATAACAAGTGGTAAGTATCGTCAGCCGTCGCAATAAAACTATATTTAACTGTACCGCCGGCTGACACTGCGGTCATGTATTCCGGAAGAGTGACGCCTATACCAGCATAGGTACCATCATACACCATAAACCAGAAATCCCCGCTCACGCTTTCTGCGGATATGGTATACGCGTTTCCCGCCTGTATTTGTACCGTGTGCTCCATGAATGAAGAACTGCCGTCGTATGAGAACGCACCGGACCCAGCACCACCACCGCCGCCGCCGCCGCCGCCACCACAAGCGGCCAACATTAAACTCAATACAATGGCAAACAAACGCAGACTGATATTTTGAGACATACATCACTTCCCGGTTTTCTTGGATTTCAGCAACTTAACGGTTCATTCTCCTGTAACGGTCGTTTATAAAAAAATGTGACAAACCACCCCCAGTGTTGTGAACCAGTTCTCATGACTTATTATCAATAGATTCAGGGTATTACCAGCGGGTACGTTCAGTTTGGGTTTTCGGTGGTTTTTTCAGGGCCTAGTACTGCCTGAGCATTTGGAAGCTGACCAGGCGAATTCAGGCAGTAAGTGTACCTTCTAAATTTAGACCCGGTGACAAACCGAAGGAGAAAGTCACCGGATCATCAGAACACGATGTATATACTGAGATTGTTAAAGCGCATTAATTCCGAAAGTTAGCGAATTCATTTACGGATTCGGCTCTGGCCCTATAGACTAGGGCTCAAAATTATGAGTCGTTGTCTGTCCAGAGTAGACCATTTTATTTACGGCTCCGTAAAAAGTCAGTTCATCTTCAGTCATCGGGTCATCTAGTTCCACATCGCAGGTAAGGGCAATCGTGTAGTTGCCTGCTGGTAAGAATGCCGCATGGTACGCATAAAGTTCATCCTGTGAATTTAATTCAACGGTTGCCGCCGTCACTGGATTATTGTGATCAGCCGGTACAGGTTCGCCGCCTGGTATATAGATATCGTCAGTCTGAGCATCGTTTCCATCATATACATAGACTGAACATCCTTCAGCTCCACTGAGACTGGATATCAGGCTTGCATCCACGTGTCCTTGAATGGAACCGGCCTGTTCGCTTCTCACTACTCGGATAGTGGGGCGTAAAATATAGTCGACACCCGATTGTGGATCGGTAATGGACTTTTGCAAATCAAAATCCAGGGTGTAGGCATTGGTCATGTCAGGCAGAATTTCAAAAGTAGTGTTAACCTTAAGCCCATTTTTCTCACAGCTGGTACATCGTAAGGGGTAACGAATTCCATTTATCTGGATATAAGTTTTTTCCGGGTCGAAATCCACCATCAGTCGAATCCAGTTAACGGTGCCTTCAGTAAAGGTATCGGTTAGCAGTTCAATGGTGCGATCGCCGGTTAATTTCAGTAGGTCAATGCTGCGTCCAGGTGTTTGGGTGACAGGATCAGTTACATCAACTTCGACACGGCCATCTTCAGCGGATTTGATAATGGCTTTTTCAACATAAATCACCACGGCACCAGCATATTGAACCGGCGCATCGGTAATGCTTAGGGATAAATCACCTGTCCGGGGGCCAATTTGTCCTCCGCACGACGCGAGTAATAAAGCGACGGCCAGCAAAAACAGCAGCTTGAGTGATTTCACGGGACTCTCCTTAGTACTATTCCATAATAGCTATGTTGTGTTAAGTCAGTTACGGCTAGTTATTTTTATTATTCTTCAAAAGAGATTTTATTCTTGTATTCATCCATTTGTTTTTAATTGCGGCAATGGATGGCTGTGTTATGGAGAGTAACGATCTATACACAAAAAGGATGACAGACTAATCAGATTAATTATTTACCAACATTGTGAAGAAATATGAATAATATGGGACAGACCACGGTTTCCATACCTGACTTGGTGACTTCACCAGTGAAAACCTGGGCTCTATGCGAATCAGCGATGATGAAGGTATGCAATCTATCGCCCTAATAGATAATGAACAAAACTCCTTCCCTCTTTTAACAAAAGAGGGTTAGGAAGGATTTCATCTAACACAGTCAAATTCTATGTTAATGGGACAGCAATAAGGAAAAGCCTTTCAAATAGAAGATAAAAATCCTCAAGTATTCAATAGTTACCCGTCGGATTCTTTTACAACTTCTGAGTATTTCATAGAGCCCTGCGTCCAATACATAGTGTATTTCAGCCACTTATCGCGTCGGTGTATTACTTGGGGTGTAATGGGGGTAGACTCGACTTATTTACATATCATTGGGCAAATAATTCTAGACTGACTCTATTTTATACTATTTTTAACCCGTTTCAGGGAAACAATCCGGCGAAAGGATCCGTACCGAAGGCGCCTTCGCTGGTCAGGCCCAGGGGCAAGCCAGACATTTCCATCCCGATGGGGGTTTTTTCCGGGTCGCTTCCAGTTGGGTGCCCGCGCGCGGGATATTGCGGGTAAACGTGCCTAGACTGTCGCCGTTGAAACCACCCACGTGTGTGACGTGACAACTTAGCGAAGTCTCCAGCACCGGGGCAATGACGCGCCGTTTGCCGTGTTGGGTTAGCAGGGCGACCTGGGCATTGCGGTACATTATCATCTCCTGCTTTTAGCTGGACTGTTCGCGTTCGGTCTTACCTGCTTCTGTCTGTGGTCAGCCATTCTCCCTGGCGGCTGCGGCGATAAACGACACCGTCGTCGGCGATGCGAAACAGGTGCAGCCAACCGTTTTCCACTAGCTGCCGTACCAGGTCATGATGGGCAATGATGTTATCAATGGCCGCCGTCGGTGCTTCGATGAACACACTTAAGCGCAATGGTTCATGGACCCAGTGCTTGCCGTTGTGCAACGACTGCATGGACAGGCCGACGCGCAAGTCACCGCCGTTGCCTTCCAGCACGCCGATGGCACCGCCCACGACGTTGTGTATCACTTTGTTGCCGCTGCCGAAGGTTTTGTTGTCCACCACCGAGCCATAATATTGCATGTTGATCCAGTTGGCGACTACCAAGGGCGCCGTCATGATCAGCTCCAGGATTTTAAAATCCTTGTCTGTTTCCCAGCGGTATTCGTGCAGGAAGGCGCGGCCCTCCAGATCGCCACCCAATGTACGCTCGCGGGGCGCGGCGATAAACGCGGCGTTGTTGGCCAGTGCCCATTCCGGCCGCACCTGGGACCAGTCGCTACTGCGGCGGCGAACGTCGGCTTCCACCGCGCGATCCGGCAGACTGGCTGTGCCCAACAGCGTGGCGCGCTGCATGCGGGTAAGGTCCCCCGCCTGTTCCAGCCATTGCCGCAGTTGCGACAAATCCTGTGACAGTGCTTCGGGCACTGCATCGGTGTCGAACAGGCGCACATCATCAGTGGTGGTGTCGTGCAGACCGGCCAGAAACCAGGTGTCCTCCGGGATATCAATACCGCGATCGCGCAGGCCTTCGCGGACCAACGGGTCATTCAGCAGCGCCGCCACCACGCGGGCGCTGGCCTCGCCGGTCTGACCGGCGCAGGCGCCGCAGTCCAGCGCGGAGGCATGGGGATTGTTGACCGTGGTGCTGCCATGGCCTGCCAGCAATACCAGACGGGCGAAGTT
>JASFOJ010000191.1:0-8233 GCA_050116575.1 Gammaproteobacteria bacterium
GGCCCTTTTCGGTACCGAAAAGGGCCTTTTAAACGCAAAATTGATGGGTAAATTTAATTGTTTCTTTACTAGACTCAGAAAGTTACGCAGGTCCGGGCCCAAAAACCCAGTAAATATTCTTCTCGCCCCGTCATCACACGATAAACGCGGTCTTCCCTATTTTTAGATTAATATAATCAAAAAGATTTTTCCCAAGGTGATATAGACCCTCGCCCTTTTTGAGATTACCTCATCTGGGACATATAAACGAATTTACGGAGTCATACCGTTTACTATGTCAACTTGAAATATCAGCCTCGATTTTGTGACTGTGAAACACGTAGCCAAGTAAAAACGAACGACCAAATACGGCAGATACAAACAACAGCCCTTTGATGTAATGACAATGGCCTTGCTACGGCGCTACATCATACAGAGATCCATCAGGACCATCAGCACCATACAGACCAGGATTCGATACATCACCGACACCGCCGGATCCGCCACTGCCAGCCGTGCCGCCGGAATAGTTGTTATAAATCACGTTTACCGTAGAGTCGGAACTGAAGATGGCGTAGGCACTGCCACCAGGACCGCCTGCTCCGGCACCACTATGACCACCATGACCGCCGTCACCACCAGTGCCGCCGTCACCACCGTCAACACCCAAACCGCCAAGGCCGCCCAATCCACCCGGTTGGCCAAGCCCGCCGTCTCCTCCGCGGCCGCCATCGCCACCACTGCCTCGAACAATGGTTGAATCGGTTATCGTCAGCGTACTACGCACACCAAAAACCGCAAAACTACTCCCGCCACCAGAGCCGCCACGGCCGAAGGAATTCGTGCGTAGCCCACCGGAGCCACCGCCACCGCCGCCGGCACCGTATTCATCTGTACCCGTATCGCAACCCGCCGCACCTCCACCGCCTCCACCGCCGCCACCGTCAAGACCAATGATTCCGTTTTCTCCGGTGCCGGACCGCCAATAGTCTGTAGAGATAAAACCAGTTGATGCTCCTGTACCGCCTTGACCATTGACAATCAAACCGTCAAAGCCGTCTTCACCTTGACTGCAATCGGTAAGGCCGCCCATACCCCCTTCACCTTCGCCAATGATACCTGTAATTGGCGCGTTTTCGCCCGGTTCACCGGGTCCAGAGTCAAGGAATATAGGACATTGTGTATCCATAGTGCCGCCTCTACCACCGTCTCCTCCGGAACGGTCACCGGCACTGGCTCCGGCACCGCCCCACAGCCTTGTCGTGTCATCACATAATTCTGTGGATTCTATGGCATCCTGACCGTCATCGCCACCTCCCGCAGGCGTTTGTGTTTGGTTAGACGCTGAGGCGCCGTTACTGCCGGGTTGGCCGTCACCGGCATGAATCGTGACATTCTCCAACGTCAGATTCGTATCACGTGCGTATACGGTATAACTGCTTTGGGCAACAACCGCGGGTGTTGTGCTTGCGTGCCGACCCGTAATAACCAAGTTTCGAAATATCACCTGCCCCGGACTGATCACGTTAACCGTGGTGACCGGCGTAGTCGAACGGAAACCAACAATGTTTACCTGGTGCCCCGGTTCGGTGTGATTCGCCTGCACCCAGTTATTGTCAAAACCACCTTCGATCGTGAACGGCGAAACCGGTACGCTCGAAAGCTCGACGTTTTCGGCATAATCCCCATCAGCTATATATATGTTAGCGATCGGGATCTGCTCGGCAACGGTAATGGCCTGTTCAATCGTAAGCACAGGCAACGATTGCGAACCGAAATTAGCATCGCTGCCGTATTTACTCACATGCACAATATTCACCGAATACACCACAGCTGTATGCACGCCATTTCCCACCAGGTCTTCCGCATCAATTTCCAATGTGGCTGTCGACGCAGTATCCCACACAGTCGTGGGATTAATCGTCAATGTATCGTTAGCGACAATGGTGGTAGACCAGGTACCGCCATCGCTTTGAGCTTCAAGCGTGCCGCCTAACGCAAGCGAACCGGGAGCCATACTCTCTGTATAGATAAGTACAATTGCCTCCGAAGTAGCAATGACCGCCTGTGTCGGCGGTGACGGACTCGCCGTGGGAATAGTTGTATCGACGGTATAAGTGAGACTTAAAGTGGCAAGCGGATTACCGGCGATATCGCTGGCGTCAATAACCAAGGTACGGTTACTGCCGCCGCTCCATAATGCCGTGGGTGAAATCGTCAACGTATCGTTTGCCAAGGTAACCTGACTCCAGCTCCAGTGATCGCTGTCCGTTTCAGCTGCCATACTGCCTGACAGCACGAGGGTAGCCGTATCCATCGGCTCGCTAAATTGAATCTGGATTTGCTGTGATGCGTTTATTAAGGATCCATCCGTCGGCGTTACCGAGACAATAGCCGGCGTTATGGAATCAACCGTCAGGGTCAATGACTTAGTCATGCCCACATTGCCGGACACATCGCTAAACTCCACGCTAATGGTTTGGTCAGCGCCATCGCTCCAGGCAGTAATGGGTGTGATGGACAGCGTATCATTGCTAACGGTGGTTGAACTCCATTGGAAATTTTCGGTGGCTGTTTCACTCGCTAATTCACCACTAAGTCTAATTGAATCGACATCAATGGTTTCACTGAATACAAAGCTGATGGGCGCCGAACTGCTAATTCGGCCACCATCGAGTGGTACTGTTGACAAAACCGTAGGAGAAATATCATCTATATTATAAGTTAACGCCACGGTCCAGGTATTACCTGCCAGGTCACTGCCGTCGATTTGCAGGTTTCGAGCATTACCGCCGGCCCATACTGTCTCCGGCGTAATCGTCAGCGTGTCATCGTCATGGGTATCGCTGCTCCATTGTAATGCGTAACCATCATTGGCCATTGCGCCGCTGACACTTATGCTAGCAGTCGCGATGGACTCATCAAACCCTATTACGACTGCCGTATTGGCGCCAATGGTTGCACCACTGGATGGTGAAACACTGGGCGAAGGTGCTGTCGCATCCACATGATAATGATAAGTCGCAGTCTCCAGAGCATTTCCTGCAAGGTCTGTTGCGTCGATAACCAGACTGTGACTTGCATCATCCTGCCAGGCAGTGTGCGGCGTAAGCGTCAGGATGTCATTGGCTACTACGCTCGTACCCCAGTTGTTATCGACACCGTCCGCCGCGAATTCTCCGCCAATCACCAGTGAACCGGTATCCATACTTTCACTGAATACCACAATGATGCTTGTGGAACCGTTAATCAATGAAGTGTCGATCGGCTCAACGCTGTTGATCACCGGCGCCGTAATATCCTCAGGCTTATTTCCTCCATTGCTGTCGCCGTCATCGTCGCCGCCACTACCACCGTCGCCGGAACCAATGATCGTCAGCACACCCAGCAATGCGATGAGCGCGATACCAAACCACCTGAATCCTGCGATGACTACCGAATTTGTTTTCACGGGATACTCCTTTCCAATGCAATTCCCGCGTCTCGAGATGCATTGGTTTTAAAGATAATCCGATGTATTTTATTGATGTCACTTATCACGTACAGCAATAACGCTGCATTGATTGCGGCAACCGTATCGAGTTCGCGCAAATGAAACACACTGCAGGTCAGAATACTTCGCGTATCATCAAGCAGCCATATATGGTTGAACCATTGGGGAATATAAAGCACAGATTCCGGTAACTGACAGGCAAACTGGGTAGCAGCGCTATTTAACAGCTGTTGTACTAAAAATAATCCAGTCAAGCAGGGCGAGTTATTACTTGTGACGAGCAGATAGTTAGCGACACCAGTGAGCAAAAACAAAAACCCACTAATATACTGGAAAACCGTAGCACCGTTACTGGAGCGCATCGTTAACCTACATCAATATCAAATACCGCATAAATAAATAGTCGTTATCGGTTTGCACCAACAAAGTGAGGGATCTATTATAAAATTGCCGTTCACATGCTGTTTCGGCAATTTATTTTATCACCGAAATCGGCTTCTTATACATTGATATGGATCAGAAGTTGTGACATTAATCGGAAAGTAGGCGCGAATGACAATCTATTAATTAGCAACCTGACACTTTATTCAGATGATAGGTAATAGCGGTGAGTTCAATAGATCTCTCATTTTTATACCTCTCTATATCCGCAATAAGGAAGGAAGTGAACCAGTCTAAACTTTGCCTATTAGTCCGCAACCAGCATTTAGCAGCTGTTCAAATTCGTTTCACCCAATGTCCATTACAGTAGGAATAAACGACATGGGTACTGTTTTTGAACAGGTTTTGCCACCTAATGAAAAACAACTACAACTCATACATCAGCTAATACAGACGCAATTACCCCTAAACGTCTAAGTACCCTGCATACCTGTAATTCAAAATGTTTAGTTCGCCTAGGTGCTTTGTCGGAAAATAAGTGCTACTGGGTTTAAATGCTTCGGATGATATTGACCCATCGCTGCTTCCCATTACAAGCGACGGCTTGCACATATTGAACAGTTGCGTGGGTTGTCGTGAGATTGTCTATTGCAGTGCGATAACCTCGTCATATTTAGGAATAGATTTTGCCATTACTCCTATTGACCGCCATTACGACCGAAAAACAGAGTGTTTTTGTCAGATATAGCACAAAAACTTGGTGTAAATATTTGATAGTTGACAAAACCACTCATGAATTATGGTTATTGGTATGGCAGATAAAAGATCTTTAACTCAACAAGGGGATACTGATATGGATGAGTTCTTTGTAGAAAATAAGGTAGACGACACGGGTGCGCATATTGTTCATAAAGATTGTTGCCCATCATTACCCGCAAAAGACGATCTGCGATGGATAGGGGTACGCAGTAATATCGAGGCGCCGCTCAAGGAAGCCTCAAACTGGTTTGGAAGTTCAGCCCCTTGTCCAGAGTGTATACCTGCTAAATAAAGCTTTTAAAGTAAGCAACTCTACTTGTTCAAACTGGTTGATTAGGTACCAGCTTTACTTGATCAACCAGTTATTCCTGTTGGCAGCTACTGACTTTATTTATAGAATAATAGTAGAATAATAGGGTCAGACTCGAATGGCACTTAGTTAAGCCTGGAACCGCCGTCATCCCTGCAAAGGCCGGGATCCAGAATCTACAATGGTGGTAGTTTTCCATGGATTCCGGCCTTCGCCGGAATGACGAAAACCCTGAATTACGTCTTAACTAAGCGCCATTCGAGTCTGCCCCCTTTTTTCCGGACCCCTTTTTTCCGTTGAGCGGGCAATACTCCCTACTCCTCTTACAATTTGCTGCATTTGTAATAAATTGTTTGTAAACAACCCGACAATTTTCATTGCAGGATCATTTTGATGTTTTACGCTGCGTAACCGGCATCTACCAATTATTTCTCTAATATCAGTAGGTTATCAGCCTTCCTAACGTCTTGTTCAATTGCTCAGCCCACGCTGTATAAACTTGGTAACATTTTTGCTCTTCTGGTTACGGACACTATGACAATTTTGTATATGGAGCGATTTATGTTCGAACACAAACATCTGGATGGAGAATGGAATCGGATTTTACCGGGCAACGACGCATTCACAAGTAAAGAAATCCTGGAAATTCGGGATAACGTTAGCCCCAATTGCAAACCAGAAACCAGCAGCCGCAAGCAATATGCTGTTATTGGCGACCAACTGGTAGAGCGCTGTTTACCATCGGAAAGCATGGGCGACAAATGGTCCCATGACGATTTCGATGTTTCCTGGTGGACCCGGGTAAACAATCCTCCACACATGGGTATTATCGCGGAATTTAATGAAAGTCAGGGCGGCAAACACCGGATACCTGTGGATACTGACAATAATGTCGTTGCGTTCGCCGCGTCCGGTGAAAAAGTTGTGATGAAACAGGGACAGTATTTTGTGACCCGCGAAAAAGACCGCAAAGAGATTACCGCGAATAGTTTAATAGAAACACGGCGTATCTATTACGAAGCAGCATAACCATTGAGCACGTATACAAACAAGCATTTGCAACAGGGAGGCGTAAACAATGGATGCATTAGCGGCTGACACGATGGCAAACGATGCAACGCTGAACCAAAACAGGTTTAGCCAGGAAGAGATAGAGCACCTTTTATCACTGCGATTTATCAATCGAATCGATGAACACCTGAATATTGTATCCGGGGTAACTATTAACAGCCATACAAACCGTGTCTTTTTGCTGTTGGATATCTACTACGATGACCAACAACTGGATAAGTTGAGTTTTAATTTACACAACTTTGACTATGAAGATATAGTTTACCTCGCCCGCAATATTCGCGCGAATAAATTCATCCTACACGATGTAGACAATTTACTGTCAGGCGATATTGAATAGCCGAAATATACCGCGAACTTCACACCAGCTGTGTATGCGTTTCGTGTTCCGCATAAGGTGATTGTAGCACCGACACCAGGTCATTTAGTGGCGTAAAGTCTTGTGCTTGCTCGGCCTGGGTAATGACATTTTCGAGCAAATGGCGACGCAAAATGTATTTTGGATTGTGCGCCAGCATCATTTGCACCCTCTCATTGGGCCGTAGGGTTTCCAGTGCCGCCCTTTGTCGATAATTATCAAGCCAGGCGCCAAATGCTGCTCGTGAATCTCCACCACGAACGTTTTCAATGCTGACCTCATCGGTGTCCTTAGCAGCATACGACAAGCTTCGAAAGAACCGCGTATAATCAACACGATGTTGTTGCAATAACGCCAGTAAGTTTGAAATCAGCACCTCGTCCCCGGGGTGGGATTCCCGCAATCCCAGCTTGTGTCGCATGATCGCCTGGTAATTATCGCTATATGTCTTGCGATACAGACGCAACAAGGTCGCGGGAATCGTTTTCCCGGGTAGCAGATTAACCAGCGCTTCGGCCAGCGCCAGGCAGTTCCAACGCGCCACATCAACCTGTTGATCAAAGGCATATCGAGCCTGGTCATCTTTCTCGTTGGGTGAATAAGCCGGTTCGTAGATTTCCATAAAACCATACACACCGAAGTCCAGAGCCACCCCAAGGATAGACATATTGTCAGTATTCATGACTGAGTGTACAAAACCTGCCGACTGCCACTGCGCCACCAAACGTGCGGTGCGCTGGGTAACCACATAAAGAAACTGCAAATACCTCGACGCTTCATCAACAACCGTAAGTTCCGGATAATGGTGTTCTATCACGTGATCGGCCAGCGATTTTAACAACGGTAAGTCACCCTGATTATGCCAGTACTCAAAATGACCGAAGCGCAGATGGCTGTGCGCAGCGCGCACAAAGATACATTCATGCGCTTGCGTGTTGGATGTATGTTGTGAATGACGAATAAGCGCCAATGCGCGTGTACTCGAAATACCCAGACCGGCCATCGCCTCACAACCAAGATATTCCGTAATCGCCTCGGACAGCGTCATGCGACCAGTATTACCCCGGGCGTAGGGTGTCGCCCCGGCACCCTTAAGCTGGATTTCCCAATGAGCGCCATCGCGCGCCGTGATATCACCAAGGATATGCACCCGGCCGTCACCCAGCCTTGAGGTATAGATACCAAACTGATGGCCGGCATAAACTGTCGATATGGGTTGCAGCGGCGTACGCAGTTGCTTGTCCGCCAATTGCTCATCTAAAAGTAAGTGCTTATTAAAAAGAGAGGAAAAATTATCATCGCCTGCAAATGTCTGCTGGCCAAGACCCAGCTCGCCAAGCAGGCGACGATTCACATGTGCAAAAGACAGCTTGGTAAATTGATCGGGCTGCGTTATCTCATATAAACGGTTTGATAGACTCGTAAGACGGCTTTGCTGTAACTGTTCAGCAAGATAAGTCATACAATAGAGTACCAACAAATACCTAACTTAAGACGGCATACACCCGATGGGGTATATGCCGTACTCAATCAAGCCCTCAACAGTGCTTTAGCCAGGCGCTCCGAAAGCTGGTCGGCGGTGAACTGCGGCTCATTGGGCGGATATAAGGTATCTTCATCGAATTCAAAACCATTTTCTTTTGCCAGGGCAAACATATCTTTAATTTTTTCACAGGCTTTTAATTGCTCACCCAGCGCGGCGTCGGTTCTGGCCTTTTCCGAAAATGCAGTAATCTGTTGTATCGACATTGTGTAACATCTCCTCTTGTTGGTTTATATTAAAGTTCACGCCTGTATTAAAGTTCTTTCCTGGTTGTTACGAGCTTTTTAACAGCATAGTCCTGCAAGGAAGACTCAATCTCTTCCCAGGCATATTCAGACA
>JASFOJ010000192.1:0-8164 GCA_050116575.1 Gammaproteobacteria bacterium
AACCCCGTTAATGCGTAAAATTGTCGAATAAGATTCGTTGCATCTCGTAATCATAGACATTTCGAATTTCGTATAGGGAGTATTTCGGGATTTAACCGCAGGTGAAATCCTGATTCAACCCCCCCCGTATATGCTGAACAGAATGCAATTAGCAGATAGAAGCTGATTTACCGGTATGTACTGTTGCAATAACGGGTTTAATAAGAAACTGGGAAATGGCTTTACACTGAAAGCGGTGACTAACATCAAACATGGTTATTGGGATTGTTTTTTGCCCAGCCCCTGTTCCACGGCAATGACCGCGGCTTCTACGCGGGAGCGCACGTTGAGTTTGCGCAGAATGGCCTTGACGTGAAGTTTCACGGTGCCGTCAGAGATGCCCAGATCACGGGCAATGGCCTTGTTGCTTTGTCCTTCGGCCAGGTGTTGAATGATTTCGAATTCGCGGGGTGTCAGTTCCGATAAGGGTGTTTTTTTCAATCCCTCTTCCGGTTTTTCCTGCAGGGCGCGGGCGAGGGTACCCGCCAGTTGCGGTGCCACCACGGTCTCACCGCTGACGATTTTGCGTAACGCGGCAACCAGATCTTCCGGGTCCATATCTTTTAACAGGTAGCCCTGGGCCCCGTGGCGCAGTGATTCCACCAGGTCGTTCTCATCGGTGCTGGTGGTGAGCATGGTAATGGGCACTTTAACTCCCTGGGCGCGGAGTTTCTTTAATACCAGCAGGCCATCCATATCGGGCATGCGCATGTCGAGTAATATCACTTCCACATCATGCTGGCCCGCAATATCGAGTCCTTCCTGCCCGGTACTGGCGGCAGCGACCACGTCGATATCACTGCGTTCCAGCAGCCCTTTCAGGCCCAGGCGGAACAACGTATGGTCATCAATTAATAGTACTTTCATGTGCCTAATATACTCGATTTTTCGATTCACCGATATAACTGTCTGCTATTACAGGAATTTTCTGACGCCAAATTCCTGGGCCGTGCCGGTAATGGTATTGGAAATAGGAAAATCCAACTCGATACGGGTGCCTTCGCCGGGCTCACTGTCGATATCCACATCGCCGTTGATGCGTCGGGCCCGTTCTTTCATAATGCTCAAGCCCACATGTTCGCCGGGTTGCCCCTTGATATTCAGGTTTTTGATGCCGACTCCATCGTCTTCGATGAGAACGTGGTAATGATTGTCCGTAGTCTGGCGAATTAACACCCTGACATTGTTAGCCTGGCTGTGTTTACGGGCATTGGTCAGAGATTCCTGAATGATGTGCAGTACCTGTACCTCCTGAATGGGGGGTAACTGAAGGTCCGGGCATTCATTCTGGAAGAACACATTGATGCCGCTTTCATTTTCAAAACGTTTAATAAGTGCTTCGGTGGCGGGAATCAAACCTCTTTCGTCCATATGAATACGGAAATGCGCCAGTAGTTCACGCAGTTCGGTATTGGCCTCGTCGAGCCCGTTTTTCAGTTGCGACACTTCCGTTTGGGCCCTGGCATTACCGCTATCACGCAGTGTTTTTTCCAGTAAATTGACCTGGAATCGCAGGCTGGCAAGGGTTTGCGCCAGGGAATCGTGCAGTTCGTGCGCCAGCATGGTTCGTTCCTGCATGATATGAAGCCGTTTTGACTCGTTATCGATGCGGGCGGTTTCCATGGCCAGGCTCAGATGCTGGGTAATATTGGTCAGGATGTTACCCAGTTCCGGTTCGGCATTAATATCAATGCCGGGATTAAACAGGTGATAAATTCCCAGGGTGCGATTTTGATATTGCAGTGGCAATGCGATCACCGTGGCATTGTATTGTGGCTTCAACGACTGGTGGAGCAGATTGCCGCACAGCTGGCGATCGACCTGACAACTAATCACAGGGTTGTCAAAGTCCTGGGCACACAGGCAGCGTTCGATAGGGACACTTTGTTCCTGTTGGTCGATTTCCTGGACTCCCACTGAACCGATAATCCGGAACTTGTTGTCTTCGGTAATGACCCGCACGGTCGCTGAGGATGCCTTGACCAGGTTGAACAAGGTAAAAAGGTAATTTTGCAGCAATTCGTCGATATCGTGGGCACTGTTACTGGTGGCGGCCACTTCGTACAATATTTCCAGGGTTTTACCTTTTTGTTCCAATCGTTGGGTCTGTTCCCGGACCATGTCATCCATTTCCTGGGTCAGCGAATACAAGGAATCGCCCAGGTCGTTGATGACAATGGCGAGTTTCAAAAATTCACCCTTCTCGGGTAAGGGAATGCGGGCTGTCAGGTCTCCGTCCTGCATGGCATACGCCCAGTTGCGTAGTTGCGTCATGGGATCCAGCAGGTTGGATTTAATGCGTTTTTTACTGATGACGACCAGGCCGCCACCGACGATTAGCAGCAAGATCTCGCCGGCGGCGATACCGACCCAGTATTGGGGGTGGGTAATCAACAGCATATTGCAACCAAATAGCGCGATCATAATCAATGCGATGCCGAAAAGGGGGATGGAAAATTCCCCTCCTGCCAGAGCGGAGTATTTGCGCAACCAGTTTGATCTAACAGGTGTCAATGTATTCTCGCCAATGCGTATGCGGCTCATGCCGACGTTGAATAGAAAGATCGAGTCTCTTGTGAAATAAATTGCCTTTGCGCTGTCATTGTATTGGATTTTAATCGGGGCGCTAGTCGATTTTAACAGAAATTTCAGGTCAATAGCGGTTGGTCGTAACAACCGCGCCAAGGTACGCCGATGTCAGGGCTGGCTGCCGCCGGCCGCGGACAATACCCTATTACCAGGAGCGGCCCTTCATCAGTCGTATGTCATTAAACCGGGAACACGCCGCCAGTCGGTGGCTGGGTTCTTGCCGGTCTTTTCAATGTACGGTGTGCTCGGCATGCCTGTCCGGGGCTGTTAATAGCTTTTGAGCCGTGGATGAGGGCAACGTAAAAAAGAACGTTGCACCAGCGCCCGGTTTTGATTCCGCCCAGATCCGGCCGTTGTGACGGTGGATACAGCGTTTGACCGTCGCCAGACCGATCCCCGTTCCTTTGTATTCTTCGCCGTGCAGACGTTGAAAAGGTTCAAAAAGTTTCTTGTAGTATTGCATGTCAAAGCCGGCGCCGTTGTCTTTGACATAGTAAATCCGCGCATTATCTTTTTCTTCAACGCCGAATTCAATTCGTGCATTATTCGTATTACTGGTGTACTTCCACGCGTTGCCCAGCAGATTTTCCAGCACAATGCGCAACAGGTATTCATCGCCATCGGTTGATAAATTGTTGGCGATAGTAACGTTAACCTTGCGATCCGGTTCCAGGTCGCGTAAATGTTCAATGACACTGTTGGCGATCTTGTCGAGCGACACGGGTTCCTGGAGTATGTTATGCCGGTTGACGCGGGAAAGCTCCAATAAAGCTTCAATCAGGTGGCTCATCTTCTGGGTGCCTTGCCGTATTCTGTCCAGGTAATCGTTCGCCGCCTCATCCAGGGTGTCAGAATAGTCCTCCTGCAGCATTTGACTGAAACCGTTGATGCCGCGCAACGGCGCGCGCAGATCATGGGATACGGAATAACTGAATGCTTCCAGTTCTTCAATGGCGTCGGACAGTTCGGTGGTGCGTTGCTCAACACGTTGTTCCAGTTGCACGTTAACGGCCTGCAGCTCTTTCATTAGTCTGTGTTCCAGGCTATTGGAATGCCATTCACGCAGCGTCAGGAAAAAGGCAAATGCGATGGTGGCTGTTACCATGACGTTGAATGTGATTTCATTAAGGCGGTCTCTGTAAAACAAGGTGCACGCCAAAACGATAAAGATACACAGGGCAGGCATAATGGCTTCATATATCTGGGCCCGGGACGTTCCCCGCTCGTCGATTTTCCGGGACGGCATCAGGGAAATAGTATCCTGTTCGAAAGCGGCCCAGTATTGAAGGACAAATGCAACGAGCCAAGAGACATTTAAATAACTGGTGGCATTGAAAGATTGGCCCAACAGCTGAAATCCATACAAGGTATCGGTAAAGGCAAATATAAACAGCGCCAGCAACATTAACCGGAAGCTGCGTCGGTTTTCGCGCCACACGTAAAACCAGTAAGAGTAAAGCCCGAAAACAAAACAAGCAAAGTTCAGAATCGCGTGAGAGAGGGCATAACTTTCATAGACCAGCGTCTGATCCGAACGTTGTAGGGCCTTGGATAAAATAATAAAACACAATACGACGATGGTGCAGACGATCAATCCCAGGTTGGCTATCTGGATCATATTGTACTGTCGGGTTGGTATCTGGGTTCGGTAGTAGAGCAGCCCAGCGGTAAACAGGACAGGGTATCCCAGAAAGAACCAGTCTGCCGAGCTGGGAAAAGGCACCAGTTCTCCGGCGATGATTTCATAATAATCCCAGATCAACATGCCGACAAACCAGGATAGTGCTGCCAACCCGAACAAGTTCCACGCCCGGCGTTCGTGAGTCAGGGTGCGGGTTTTTGCGGTATGCAAGCAGCGCCAACCGGCCGCCAGTGAGGCAAACGTCCAGAAAAAGTCAGACCACCAACGGATGGCTTTGTCCTGCAACACCCCGGTGTAAGCGCCAACAAGATAAACGGTTAATGCGATGCCGAAAATGCTCAGCATCTTAAAACGCTGGGATTTGACGGGATTGTGACTTTCAGGAGCCGTATCCAAAGTGGTAGACATTGCCTGATATATGAATTATCGGATCAGTAACAGTTCTTTAAGTGATTATTGTGGCGTTGTAATAAATCCCTGATTTGTTGTTCGGCCACAGCGGCGCCATGAATCACCAAGGGGCTGACTCGAACAGCCGTAGCAGCGCGATCGGTAAATTGGCAGATGTCTGTGGTGTACCAGCGCAACTGTAATATTATAGACTTTGCCTGGAATTTCGGCGAGATCAGTCAAGAGCATGCTGAAGAAGCGAAGGACATGCCCGCCTATACAACTGCGGCTATGCAGTGGTAATCGTTTTCAGCTATATCTAAAACCCGGATCAGTGTCCAAGAACAGACAAATAACCAACCTTAATCTTCTTTTGGTGGTTTATAGTTGGGGTCGTTGGGGTTTTGAAAAATAAAGTTATATTGGCCGTCTTCCAGTGCTACGTAATCAATATGTGTACCATGTAATAGTTCAGCATGGTCTGGAGCTACGACGATATCAACTCCTTCTGACGTGTTGCGCATATCGTCCTCATTGGCTTCATCAAATCCCATACCGTAATCGTAGGTTTCGTCGGGAGTGACGCGCACAGCCACTCGCAGGCACATGCCCTTGGCATTATTTTGCTCGGCGGAATGCTGGATTTGTTTGGCGGCTGCCGGTGATATCGTAATCATAATCGTTACCTGTCTGTTGCTTTTGTGATATTTGCGTACTTGATAATATCTGTGTGTATTGTCTGTTAGCGAACTTTTGAAAATCTCGTCATTAGCCCGCCGAACGGCATTGCTGAACAAACGTTAAAAAACGTTTTATCCAGTGGTTATTTTGAACGTCCCTTAAATGGGCATAACAGCCTAATACATTTTTGTAAACGATGCCATCGTGCGCACCGTCTATACCCGTACCCCGTTCGACGTTATAGGCATATTTTACCGGTGCACAGTTTTCCAGGCCAGAGTAGTGGAACTCGTGTGCCGGTATGGTATGGTTTTGAAGATTGTTGTCAGTGACAGCCGGCCAGGGGTGATCCGCAGTTTCCCGGATCTTTACGTAACCGCGGCCCTGGGGTTTAACGTGCATGATGGTATCGGCCGGGATGGCGCCTACCATGGATGCCGTGTGTCCCTGCCAGGTAATACTGCGGCTGAGGTACATCAAACCACCGCACTCGGCGTACACCGGCAAACCATTGTCAATGGCATCACGGATAGATTGACGCATGGAACGGTTGTTTTCCAGCTTCTTCATCTGCGTTTCAGGGAAACCACCGCCGATGAACAGGCCGTCGATTTCCGGCAACACTTCATCGTGCAACGTATCAAAGTAAACCAGTTCGGCGCCGGCCCGCTCAAAGGCTTCCAGGTCTCCCGGATAATAAAAACCAAACGCGGCATCTTTGGCCACGCCAATCCGGCAAGGTGTTTTAACTTTAAAAGAATCCTCGACTACCGGCGCTTCGGTTTTTGGCAGTGGCGTGTTACCGGCCAGCTCAATCAACCGGTCAAGATCGACCTGTTCGGCGATCCGTTGGCCCACCTGTTCGATGTGTTGTTGTGCTTGCGCCGCCTCGTTGCTGGGAATAAGTCCCAGATGGCGTTCCAGTATTTGCAGGTCATCGTCATGATGGACGGCGCCAATAACCGGGACATCGGTGTAATGGTCTATTACCGCCCTGAGCTTGGATTCGTGGCGGCTGCCGCCCAGTTGATTCAATATAACACCGGCGATCGTCAATTTGGGTTCGAATGCCTGATAGCCGAGGATTAACGGTGCAATACCACGGGTCATGCCCCGCGCATCGATGACCAATACCACCGGGGCATTAAGCAGGATGGCCAGTGCCGCATTACTATTACTGCCTTCGAGGTCAAGGCCGTCGTACAACCCCTTGTTGCCTTCGATGATACTGATGTCGTTGCCTGTCGAATACCGGTAGAAAGTCTGGCGAATTTCATCCGTGCCCATGGTATGAAAATCCAGGTTGTGACAGCTACGACCGGCCGCCTTGCCCAGCCACATGGGATCAATATAGTCAGGGCCTTTTTTGAAGGGGCGGACCTTCATATTTCGGGCGGTGAGGGCGGCACAAAGTCCGAGGCTGATAGTAGTTTTGCCCGATGATTTATGGGCGGCGGAAATGAGAAAGTGACTCATGGGGTTTGATTGGGAACATGCTGCAAGAGGCGATACGGTGTAACCGCCTCAGGCGGCCACACCATATTTATCTTTGGTGCGGCGGTTCCACATATCGGTGGCCAGTGCTTCCGCCTCTTTTTGACTATCCGCCTTGCCCATCATTTTCAGCGTAATGGCCAATGTACCGGTGACAGCGGCGCTGGCGTATTCGTCTTCGATTTCACCGCGCCACAACTGACTCAAGCGCCTGATATCCATTTCCGTATCTTTAACATGGCGTTTTTCAAACATGGGCGGCCACGTTTCATCCGACATTTCGCCGTTATGGACACTTTGAACCAGGCATTCCATATCCGGGTTGCGTTCGATCTCGCCGCCGTCACCCTTGATCACCGCCATATGGGATTGATTGAGCATCATGGCAGCCTGCTGGTGCGTGGGTTGATAGCCGGGATGAAAAATACCCTGCATGAGGTAGGGTGCATTAAACGGATTAATCATGCGCGCGATAGTATGTACCGGTGAACGCAAACCGAGAAACGGTCGCAGCTCAATAATTTGATGTAAGCGGGGCACCATGTATTCGATGTCCACGTAAGCAAAGCCGTCCTGTTCAAGGTGGCGGCGGGCTTCCTCCATGGATGTGCAGGGCTCAAGGCCCAACGCGTTCAAGACGTTCTTGGTGTACACCCGACCGTTGGTGTGGCCGCTGGCGCCATGCATAAAGACCGTGTTGCCGTTTTCCACCAGGGTCAGGGTGGTAAGAATAAACCACGGCAGGTGACGTCGCTTGCCGGCGTAGGAGGACCAGTCGAGATCCACCCGGATGCCGGAATCCGATACGTTGATGTAATCCCGAACGGCTCGTACCGCACCGGCCACTTCTTCCGGGGTTTCTTCCTTGACCCGCATTAACATGAGAAAAGCCCCTAATTGTTCCGGGGTTACTTCGTCATTGAGAATCATACGGAAACATTCGTAGGTTTCCTCCTGGGTAAGCCCACGGGAGCCCTTGCGGCCTTTTCCAAGGATACGGACATATTGAGCAAAGGGATGTTCTTCGTAGTACATGGTTTACCTCAGAGACTATTGACCTCAATGATTGTCAGTGAAATACGGCAATGCCGTAAAGCTCATCACTAATTTATCATACCTTATTTTGGACCGTTCAGGCGCTGGCTTGTTCGCCGGCAACGGGCTCGGCCACATCTTCCTCAGCACGGTAGTGGGGGTCAACCAGCGTGTTATCCAGGCTCAAGGGCAGAAATTTCAGAATCTTGACCGCGGCCATCACGATGAAAATAGCAAACGCGAATCCACCGACGCCCAGGGCGATCTCGTAAACGCTCGGGCTGTAGGAATTCA
>JASFOJ010000193.1:0-7996 GCA_050116575.1 Gammaproteobacteria bacterium
AGCCGTTGATGTTTTCGGTTATCCGTGATCGAGGTGACATTGTTTTCGGTGGAATGCGCGTTCATAGATTCCTCCAGCGGTATTACATGACGTAACACCAAGATAACTACAACTAAATCCTATATCGGGCAGTGGAAACTTTGGATTAGGGTGGAGGCCCCAAATTAAATAGTTTTCATGTAATACTTATTGATAAGAATTATTGGTATTGGTGATAACGCGTTAGTAGCCATTGGGGCAACAAGGTGATGCACGGGCCTTATAGTCAGTTTGTCAGTAGGCAGTCTCTTCCAGATTGTAACTTAGCAGGCAATTTTGTAGTGCTTTTAGCTCCAGCTCCTGCGATTCTTTAACGCTGGCCACCGTGCGCAAGTCATCTAGCATATTAAGTACATCGCGGTTGAGGGCGACCAAATCGTATGCCGGTCCGATGGTGTGGTTGGTTCCGAATATCCAGATATTGGCAACATACGCTCCATTCATTTCAACGATATCGACACATGCTTGCTCATTGACACATATTTGGGTCATTACCTGCACCCTTTCTACTACTGGTTAATACAAGTCATTAATCGTCCAATACCAATCTGGTTAAAGATGCTGTGACCGGTGTGTTGTCGCAAATGCCAACGCCATCACAGTTTTATTCGATAATCCGGTATGGCAGGCCAATGGTCTGGGTATTTGTTATTGCCCGACGGCAAAAATTGGTTACAATCCGGGAATAGCGCGACCGGCTTGTATACTGTAATAAAAGGTTTTTTATGGGTAATCGAATATCGAAAGGCCATGCGTTGTGGATTTTATTGGTGGTGTTAGGCTCGCCGCTGGCGGCGCGTGGTGATTCGATCATTCCACCGCCAACGGTGCAAAAACTGAACGATCAGGTTTATGCCTTATTGGGCCCCATTGGCTTTCCCGGCAAGGATAATCATGGCTACATGGTCAATAGTGCGGTCATTATAGGCGATCAGGGGGTGATATTGATTGATACCGGGTTTACCAACAAGATTGGCCGGCATCTCAAGTCTGCCATTGCTGATATTACCGACAAGCCGGTAACCCACATTATTAACACCCACCATCACGGTGATCACACATTGGGCAATAGCGCGTTTCCTGGTGCTGAAATCATCAGCTCTAAAAAGTGCCGCGATTTGCTGAACAAGACCGCCTATGAGTGGATTGGTGTGGTTGAAAATATGACCGGTGAGAAATTTCCCAATACCCGGCCGGTGCCTGCATCCACGGTATATCCGGAGGATTCCCGAACCGATATTATCGTGCAGGGTGTTAAACTTCGGTTGTGGGTGCCTCATGGTTCCCATACGTCAGGTGACATGATGGTTTATTTGCCACAATACAAATTCCTTATAAGTGGCGATATTTTGGTGAAAAAAATGATGCCCAGTTTTCGGGACGCCCATGTCAAAACATGGATCGATACCCTGGAGCAGATTCAGGCACTGGACATTGATACCATTATTCCTGGCCACGGGCCATTAATGACCATGGAGGACGTTAAAGCCATGCACCGCCGGATGGCGGCATTGTATGCAGGCATCGAGGCTGGTTATAAAAAAGGGCTGATGGATAGCGAAATTCGCAAAACACTGGATTTATCGGAGTGGCAAAAAATGGCGGAATTTGACGGGCTGATGGGCACCAATATCAGCCGGACCTACCTGGAAGTTGAGCAGGCGAATTTTTAGGCCATTGAACGGCGGGTAAAAAAATAATGCACGGTTCGCGCGTACGGACCAGGCAATATAGAAAAACAGGAGAACTCAGGGAGAAAAAACAGTGCCACCGGTGGTGCTGCCCATCTTATATTGCCTATCGTGAAATCAATCAAATGTTAATTTATTCATGGGTATAAATAAGTCACCCTTTTCACCGGAAGTGCGTCAAAAATTTCCGGTTTCTTCGCCTTAAGTTGAACTTCAGCGTGGAGAAGTGCTAAAAAATGGAATACAGTATTATTGTGTATCAGATAACCAATTACGGCACTCAGCACCGAAATTATACTGGGATGCCCGTCATAACCGTTGCCACCTATCCATTTTGCGGAGTGATCCAATGACAACAAAAGCCATATCAATTCTTCTATTGGGGACCTGTCTCGCGTCGGTTGCGTTTGCCGAAGACTCGGACAACATTAAAAAAATCCTCATGGATACTAGGCTCAGTGAGCTGGATATGCGCGTCGATGATTCGACCTCGCAGCAGACCCGCGATACTCAGTCGATTCAGTACAAGATTGGTTTTAAGGACGGTTATGAAAAAGCGGTACGGGATCTGAAAAACTCCATTAGTGACGGCAGCCTGGTGATTCCTGGCGCCAGGGCAACCGGGCAAGCGGCCAGCGCCCCGGATCCAAAACAGCTGGAAGCCAAAGCCAAGCAATTGAGCGCTAAAAGCTTTAATGAACTGGTCAACGACAGCGACTGGGATGCCGCCATCAAGTCGGCGACGAAAGCGATACGGCTGACGCCAGACGACCCGGTGCCGTATATCAACCGCTCCTGGGCCCTCGCCGAAAAAGGCAAGCTCGACGATGCCATTAACGATGCTAACAAAGCCGTGGAACTCAGCCCCCGCAATCCGATGGCGTATAACAACCGCGCATACGCCTATGAACTGGCGGGCTCACTCACAAAAGCGAAACAAGACTACCAAATTGCCTGTGAACTGAAGTATCAGCCGGCCTGCGATACGGTGGCGGATTTTGATCGCGCCCGTACGGGCGATACCCAGAAGGTCGTCAAGGAACTGTTAAACCGCAGTTTCGCCAAATTTCGCGATAAAGACTGGAAGGCGGTGGAGAAATTTTCCAGCCGGGCCATCAAACTGGATCCCGCCAATGCTATGGCTTACGTGAACCGCTCCGGTGCCCGCGCTGAAATGGGAATGTTGTCCACGGCACTGGATGACTGTAACCACGCGATACAGCTCAATCCCGGCCTGGGATTGGCCCATAACAATTGCGGCTACACTTATGAGTTAATGGGGCAGTCCAAACAGGCCCAGTTGGCCTATCAGCAGGCCTGCGATCTGGGCGTTAAAAAAAGCTGCCGCGACTACTACCGGCTGGCCAATCGCTCCCAGGCAAGTCAAAACTGATCAATCGTAACAACTACTTATAGTTACCGCAGTTACCGTTTGAGCTATCGTTTGTCGCCGCCACTGGCGGCGATAGTTTTTAATACCCGGCACCCCGTCGGCAGTTAATTAATTGATTCTTAAGCGCAATAATGTCCCACTTTCCACCTTGAAATTTTCCTGCGCGCTACCATATTACTCCTCGAAACTGTATTTAGCATTGCCCGATCTGGGGACGCGCCGTCCCAGCGTAAACCTGGCAGCGGAAAAAATGGTAACCACCACGCCTTTGGCTGTGCACCACTGTTTGCCGGGACAACCATAACGACCATAAAGACGACAACAGCAAATCAATTCAGGAGTCACCAAATGAGCACTGATGCACAAGAGGCCGTAAACGAAAAACAAACCATGGGGTTTCAGACCGAGGTCAAGCACCTGCTGAAACTGATGATCCATTCACTGTATAGCAACAAGGAAATTTTTCTCCGTGAATTGATATCCAATGCCTCTGATGCCGCCGACAAGCTTCGATTTGAGGCGTTGTCCAACGATTCTCTTTACGGCAACGACTCAGAGCTGAAAATCACCGTGGATTTCGACAAGGAGGCCCGTACCGTCACCATTTCCGATAACGGTATCGGCATGACCCGCCAGGAGGTGATGGACAATATTGGTACCATCGCCAAATCCGGTACCAAGGAATTTTTTGAATCACTCACCGGTGATCAGGCCAAGGACGCCCATTTGATCGGCCAGTTCGGGGTGGGTTTTTATTCATCGTTCATTGTCGCGGATAAAGTGACCCTGGTTACCCGCAAAGCCGGTGATACCGCCGATCACGGCGTGCGCTGGGAGTCTGCCGGCGAAGGTGACTACACGATCGAACCCATCAATAAGGCCACCCGCGGTACAGAAGTTACGCTGCATTTGCGTGAAGGGGAAGATGAATTTCTCAATGACTTTACCCTGCGCAATGTGATTCGCAAATATTCCGATCACATTACGCTGCCTATTTATATGCCCAAGGAAGCCACCGAAGAAGAAAAAGACAAACCAAAAGAAAAGCCGGAAATGGAAGTGGTTAACCAGGCTTCGGCCCTGTGGGCACGGCCCAAGAACGAAATCAAGGACGAGGAATACAAAGAGTTTTACAAACACGTGGCCCATGATTTTGAAGATCCCATTGCCTATATTCACAATCAGGTCGAAGGCAAATATGAATACACATCGCTGTTTTATATACCATCGCGGGCGCCATTCGACATGTGGGATCGGGAAAGTCGCCATGGAATCAAACTGTATGTAAAACGCGTGTTTATCATGGATGATGCCAAGCACATCATGCCTAATTATCTGCGCTTTGTGCGTGGGCTGGTGGACTCCGACGACTTGCCGTTGAACGTGTCGCGGGAGATCCTGCAACAGAACAAGGTGATTGATAATATCCGTTCCGGGTCAGTCAAAAAGGTGCTGGGACTGTTGGAGGATATAGCCAAAAACGACAAGGACAAGTATCAAACGATCTGGAACGAGTTTGGCCGGGTGTTAAAAGAGGGGCCGGGTGAGGATTTTGCCAATAAGGAAAAAATCGGTGGTCTGCTGCGTTTTTCCTCAACCCACACCGACAGCGATGCGCAGGATGTTTCGTTGGCGGACTATATCAGCCGCATGAAAGAAGGCCAGGAAGCCATTTACTATATTACCGCCGACAGTTTTGCAGCGGCCAAGAACAGCCCTCATCTGGAAATCTTCCGCAAAAAAGGCCTCGAAGTGCTGTTGTTGCATGATACCGTCGACGAATGGCTGGTCAGTTCGTTAATGGAATATGACGGCAAGAAACTGGAAAGCGTCACCAAGGGTGAGCTGGACCTGGGTGAGCTCGAAGGTGAGGAAGAGAAGAAAGAACAGCAGGAAGTGACCAAGGGTTTTGAAGGTATCGTGGCGCAAATGAAAGACACCCTCACGGACCACGTGAAAGACGTGCGTCTCACCCACCGGTTAACCAACTCGCCGGCGTGTCTGGTGAAGGATACCCACGATATGAGCGCCAACCTGGAGCGTATTCTCAAACAGGCGGGTCAGGAAATACCGTCGTCCAAGCCTATCCTGGAGCTCAATCCCCACCATCCTTTGGTTGAAAAGCTGAAAAACGAAAAGGACGGTGATCGGTTTAAGGATATGGCGTTTATCCTGTTTGACCAGGCGATGCTTGCCGAGGGCGGTCAACTGGACGACCCGGCAACTTTTGTCAGCCGGTTAAATGACCTGTTGTTGGATATGTCCAAGTAGCAAGCAGCCCGATTTGGGTTTTAAACCGCGTGAACGTAACATGGGTAACAATGCGCACCGCTATTGGTAGCATTGGGCGTGGTACCTTGCTTTCAGTTGCCCGTTGACGGGGGGGATGCCGGTTCTGCGATGGCGGCGCGCGTAACATCCACTTTTATATTGCCGTTCTTGCCCAACACGTTTGCCGCAACCCCGGTGTCCACGGAGACACTGGCACCCGCGGCAATTGCTTTGGCAAACGTATAGCGCTTGGTAAAGACCTGCGCGCCTTGCTCAGTATACAGTGCCGTAACCACTTCCAGGTTATTAACCGCCAGCGGCGATTGATTCTTGATAGTAACAATGACACTGCCCGCGCCGTTGACGCTGCCCTGATAGGCAAAATACTTGGCCGGATTGGCGGGCAGGTCCAGCCGGGCATAAGCCGCCGCCGACTGACGGCCAATGGCCGAGTCGGACTGGGCGGCTTTGGCATAATTTTGTTTTGCTACGTTGACGTTATTGTTATCCAGGGCGATATTGCCCAGGGCGTAGTAGGCAGGCGCCGTAGGTAGCAGATTGACGCTTTTTTCAATATCAGTACGTGCCGCCGGGTATTGGCGGAGTTTTTCCCGTGCCAGCCCCCGCTCGAGATAAAACAGGAAGTATTGGTGATTGAGATCAACCGCTTTGTTAAACGCCTGTTCGGCTTGTTGAAAATCTTTGTTGTGGTAGTAGACGTCGCCTTTCAGGGCATAAAACAAACCTTCCCGTGGTTCTATGGCAATGGCCTCGTCGAGCAGTGACAGGGTTTTTTGCGTGTCACCACTTTTTAATGCCAGTTTTGCATCTTCATATTTTTCGTAAGCCGGTTCGTCTTTTTTCAGGCGGGCGATTTTTTGCTGATAAATGTCACGATTTCCAACACCATGGGTATTGAGTTGTTTGGCTGTTTTGATGTTCGCGTCAACCCGTTCTTGTGAAGGCGGGTGGCTGGCGAACAAACCATCCAGCCAACTGGATTTTTGGCCTTTGGACAGTTTAACGAACGTTTTCTGCAATTCAACGGCCGCCCAGGGATCGTATCCCGCTTTGGCCATGTATTTCATCCCGTATTTATCCGCTTCCAGTTCCGCGTCACGGCCGTATTTTTGACTAATGAGCTGGCTGCCCAGTTTGGCGGCGCCCACCATCAGGTCAGCGTTGTCCGTGCCGCTGGCGGCGACGCCCAATCCCACAATACCGGCGTTAAGTAAAATACCCCGTTCCATACTTTTGGCACCGTGGCGCGCGGCGGCATGAACGATTTCATGGCCAAGCACCGCAGCCAGTTCCGCTTCGTTGTTCAGCTCCAGTAGCAGACCGCGGTTGACGGCAATTTTGCCGCCGGGCAGCGCCCAGGCGTTGGGGACAGGGTTGTTTAATACAACAAATTCAAAAGGTAGCTCAGGCCGATCGCTGACTTTTGCAATTTTTTGTCCCACGGCGCTGACGTACCGGGTCAGTTCCTTATCAACGGCGTAAGGACCGCCTTGTGACTGTTGTGCGGGCACATAGTTTTCGCGCCCGATGTTGACTTCCTGTGTTTCAGAGACCAGTTGCAGTTCGGTTTTCCCGGTCACGGGATTGGTGCCGCAGCCGGCCAGTGACAACAGGCAAAGAAAAAGCAGGTTATACGGGGAAAAACTATAGGGTTTGAGCTTGTTCATAGCAGTTAACCGGAATACAAATGTGTTTTATTTATGATGATGGCCCTTGTAAGATGGGCCACTGATTGGTAGCAGCGTGTGCCCGTCGCCATGGCGCGGTGTGTCACGTTCGTTACTTTTGTCGCTTTAGTTACTTTTGTCACTTTAGTTACTTTTGTCACGGACGAACCACAGTATCATTATTACAATGTCGCTATTTTACCGTGTATGTCACCACAGGTCTTGATATTACGCAATGAAGTTTTCCACACCACTGGTCCGTGCCACCCTGGTTCGGCGCTACAAACGCTTTCTCGCTGACGTCATTCTGGAATCCGGTGAGCAGGTGACGGCCCACACCGCCAATACCGGTTCCATGGCCGGTTGCCAGGAGCCCGGTTGCACCGTGTGGTTAAGCCGGTCGGACAACCCCAAACGTAAATACGCCTTGACCTGGGAAATTGTCGAAGTGCAGGGCACCGAGGATGCGGTGCCCGTGGGTATTAATACCATGCTCAGCAACAAACTGGTGGCCGAAGGCGTCGGCAATGGGGTGATTGAGGAACTGCAAGGCTACGATCAGTTGAAAACCGAGATCAAGTACGGTCAGGAGAAAAGCCGTATTGATCTTTTGCTGGTACGCGAAGGCAACGGTGCTAACGCCAACAGTCATTGTTATGTCGAAGTTAAAAATGTCACCCTGGTCGAAGATGGCGTGGCGTATTTTCCCGATGCGGTGAGCAAGCGGGGTGCGAAACACTTACGTGAGTTGATCGATGTGGTGGGGCAGGGACAGCGGGCGGTGATATTTTTCTGTGTGCAGCGTGGGGATGCATCGGTGGTGATGCCGGCGGACCATATCGATCCGGAGTATGGCAGCTGGCTACGCAAGGCGGTCGATGCCGGTGTGGAAGCCATTGCCTACCAGGCAAAGG
>JASFOJ010000194.1:0-7960 GCA_050116575.1 Gammaproteobacteria bacterium
CCAGTTACCGTTTTGATCCAGTGCCGCCGGCTGGCCATCCACGACGATGGATTCAACGCCCGCCACGTTGTCACTGTAGGTGCCGCTGACAGTGAAAAGGACGTTATTGGTAACATCCGGGGAGGTGACATTAATAACCGGGTTGGTATTATCAAAGGTAAAAGTAAAGTCTTGCGTGGCGGTATGCCCCAATATATCGGTGGCCGTCAGGCTGACAACGTGCTCGCCATCGGGCGAGTACATTTTCGTATCGATGGTTAACTCCGGGTTTTGCGCATTGGCGACGTCGGCAACGAAAGCGCCGTCCACCGACACGCCCACCGATGCCGCATCCAGAAAACCGCCAACCTCCACCGGCATGGTGATGACACCGCTGTATGCAGATTGCAATGGCGATGGCAGACTGATTTGTGGCGCTTGACTATCAAGGTCCAGAGCCGTTTGGTCTGCAAACAAATTGGTGGACTTGGCGGCCAGGTCTTCCGCCACCGGTTGCAGATTGCCGGGCTTGAGATTGGTGGTATTATCGGTGCTATTGGAAACTGCCAGCAGGTGCAGGGAAAACGCCGCGCGGTAAACCGTCGTATCGAGGGGTACCATGCCTATGGCCAGCGGCATCAGGTTGTCGCGGTTCAGGTTGTAACCCATACCGTCAAGTACGCCATCAGACTGGATGTCATTGTACATAATCTGCAATACGCCGATGGACGTGTATGTCGTATGTGGGTCCACCCGGTTTTTATTGCCGGCCCACAAACTCAAGTTAGACAGGGCGGCTACGTAAAACCCGTACAAGGCTTCATCGCTCAACGCATTGATGGTATTGCCAGCTTGTGTAATATCGATCGGGGTGCTGGTTGTGTCAATGGAAAAGAACTGTTCCACCGTTGTTCTGGCTTCGTCGTAGGCTTGTGCCGGCGGTTGGCCCTGATTGACTTTGTAAGATGCCAGCCCGGTGACCAGGTGGGTTAACGGTGTTATCACCGTATCCACATCCTGCCCGTCGACGTAAGGCGTCATCGCCTGCATGACATCCCCGGCGGGAATCGTCACGGTTGTTCCTGTCGCCTGTTCGATATAACTGCCGCCGGTGGCTTCAATAAGAATAATCTGGTCCGGGGCCTGGATTTCCAGTGAATAATTACCGTCGCTGTCCGTGGTGGTCCCGCCAAGCCGCCGGCCACGCATACCGTCGCCAAAAGCATAAACGGTCACCGTCGCACCGGCTACAATCCCATCCACTACCTTGCCCGAAACAACGCCGATGGGGCGTTGCGGCGGAAGTTGAACGTCGGAACTGCATGCCAGTAATAATGTTGCCAGCAACCACAAACAGACAAGCCGTGATAAATTCATAAGTTAATTCCCCGTGGCCCAGGGCGGCCGGGTTAATAACGGTAAAGCACCGTCACGGCAGCGGCGAATTCGGCGATACCACCACCGCTGGGGATGGATTGTTCCAGTTTTGCCCCTATCGTCCAGTCTTTTTGCACGGACCATTCACTTAACATGTTAATCAGAAACGCGACATTGGTTTCCTGGCGGTCATCAAACGACTGGAGGAGGAAACCGTCGGCGTCCTTGGTGTGGCGGGTATCATAATGGCTATTGGCGACTTCGATGCCGGCGCCGAACCAGGGAGACCATGAAGGCGACACGCGATAGTTTTTCTGCAGGGAAAAACGTATGCCATAACTTTGTACGTTTTGACCCACATTGGTGGCGTCGGCATCCAGTGCCGCTTTGAAGTAATACAGTTCTGTCCATTGGCGGATATCACGTAACAGCCAGTCGGTATAGATCAGGTTAAAGGGTTGGGCGGCCCAGTTGTCCCTGGTTGAACCATCGGGATCGTCAATGGCAACATTGGCGGCACCCATGCCATAGCCTATCTTCGCGGTATTTTCCGGAAGACCTAGTGGCGCGGCGAAACCGCTGCCCGGTACTAACAGGCAAACCGCCAAACTGGCACCACATAAAGAAACAGGTGTTCGGCGCGCTATTTGAAACCCTGATGCCATAACCACAATGGTTGACTCCCGAATGGTTTGCTTGGTGCCTCTGCGCTAATTATTACCAAGTATATATGCCGGCGAATATAAACTTATTGATTATAATCATAATCGAGTTTCTTAATGACAACCCCTCGGGGTTCCCTGGCAACCGCCAGCCGGATTTGTCCCGCATACAGGGTTAGCTTGGTCGCGCCTTTTTCCCGAATGATCAGTTGGAAGTCGCCTTTGCCCAGCATTTGCTGGTTCCTGGCCGACCAGGCCACGTTGTTAATGATTAGCCGCCGCTTGTCCGTGATATCAAACAATTGCTGGTATTCATCTTGTAGTTGATCGCGGTTCTCACCGTCACCGTTTTGCATGTCATCGGCAAAAACACTGAGCAATTGCGGCAGATTTCCACTTTCATAAGCGCTTGATAGAGTGGCCACCACCGTTGTCAGGTCAGACAGTGAAATAGCTGGTTTCAACAGGTACGGGTTAACGTCGCGGTCGTTGCTTGACAGGGAGGATGGTTCCCCGTTATCAATTTTTGCAACAGCGGATGTTGCATCCGGTGAGTCGCGCTGCGTTTGTGGTGCCACGGTTGCCCTGGCGTTGGCGGAAGAATCAACCCCGGTATTCACATTGTCAGCTGTCGGAGCCGTATCCTTGCTCTGAGTCGCGTCCTCGACAGGACCGGTCTCAATCACGCGGTGCTTGGCGAGACTATAGGGCCGCACGGGTACTATTACGGGTGTGACCTGTGCCTTCGTCGGTTTGTTCTCCTGTGCCGTGGAGGTTGGCTGAGTGCCTGTGTTGTGATCACCGCTTCTGATAGCGCTATTTTTTTTTACTTTTTGACTGTCGGCGGCTCCTTGAGATTGAGCATTTTTATCCGGATTAGATACGGGCTGTGCGGATTGTCGTTCCGGAAGATCGGGGACGGCGTTATTCTCGAATGCGGCAAAATGGCTGGCGATGGGTTGGTCAGCGGAGGCGGCGGTCGGCGATGAGTCGCCGTTGGTATCCTCGCCTGGTTGTTTAATGACGCTTGCCTGCACCGGCGGTTTAACGGTGCCGGGAATCACCGTTGGGCCGGTTGCCTGTGCCCTTTCAGGTTTTGTCGTCGGCAGTGGCCGCTTAGCTTCGGCCTGCGTTGTCGGCACGGATGGCTTATTGCTGTTGTTATTCGTTGTGTTGCCGTTAGCTATATTGTCGGTTGCCCGGCTTGCCTCAACAGGGCGTTGCGACTGTTGCGCGGTTGTACGATCAGCAACATCTGAATGTTGGTGATACCAGGCGCGAATCGGTATCGCAATGATTGCCAGGGCGACTACCGCGACAAACATTTTTAGCCAAAAATGTTTTTCTGATCCTGTAAAATTATCGTGCCGTATGTCCTCGTCTTCAGGCTCTGGTTTACGCACGCCATAAACGTCATATATGGAATCGTCGATAATAACCTTACCACCGGACGACTTGGCGGCCGGCTCCTGTTGAGCCGCTGATGGCGGAGCGCCGGTGCCATTGCTCGAAGTATCCTGTAGTGATGACAGGTATTTCAGTTCCTTGTCAAGTAACCCACTGGTTCTGTCGCGGGATTGAACCGCGGCATTTTTAGCAACGTCGCGGACAGGATGAGTGGCACGGCCGCGGTCTTGGTGATTGACGTCGCGAACGGATGCCGGCGGTAGTCCCACGTCCCACGTTGGCGTTTCCCGGATTAAGAAATCGATCGCATCGGGGTCAACCACATCATCTTCTTGTGGTTTGTTCAGCGTAACAGTGGGCAGGTCGTCGTCCACGGCGTCGGTGTCAAGCCACTGCGGCAAATGACGAACCGCGTTGGAGGATTCCTGGTCCACAATTGTTATCGCACTGCCGGTATATTGTTTTCCCTGCCGTGCAGTAGCAGTAATAGCCGGGGCATCGGTAACGTCTTTGACAGATACATGGTGATCAATGTCGTTGCGCGTTGTTATCAGCAGCGGCGAACTGTTCGCTGGCCGCGCTGGCGATTGATCGCGGGATGGCTTGTTGGCCAGCGATTCAACTTCAGCGCCATCGGGGTATTTGCCGACAGCTTCTTCCTGGATTTCGCTGATGACCTGGCGTACGTTGTCGGCGGTGATGTGGTGACGGTCATCCAGGTAAGCCTGCAGCAACAGTCGGCTGCACAGGGAATTGATGCGGCGCGGGGTACCCTGTGAATAGTAATGGATAAGAGAAAATACGCCATCGTCAATGGTCGGGTCGTTGTCCCAGCCCGATTTGGACAGCCGATGCATGACGTAGTCGCAGGTTTCCTGCGGATCCAGGTTTTTCAGTCGAGTGGAAGCAATAACCCGTTGCTTTAATGGCGACAGTTCCGGTAGCCGGAATTTTCCCTCCAGGGGACGCTGACCCAGTAGAAAACACTGCATAACCGGCCGGGCGTCAATTTGAAAATTGGACAACATGGATAATTCAATGAGAGATTTGACGGACAAATTGTGTGCCTCGTCAATAAGCAACAGGACTTGTTTGCCCATCCGGTATTCGCGGACAAAATAGTCCTCCAGCCGTTTCAATAGTGAACCCTTGCTTAAATGTTCGGGGTCAATGGAAAAGGAAGAAGCCACCAGATCCAGTAAATCATCAGCGTCAAGATTGGAGGTAACGATTTTGGCTATGGTCACCTTGCGTTGCGGAAGTTCACCAACAAGGTTCAGCATCAGCTCCGTTTTGCCGGTGCCGGGAGCCCCGGTAATCACAACAAAGCCCTCGCGCTGATAAAACGCGTAACGAAGATACGCCAAACCGCGTTTGTGGGTTTCGCTTTCAAAGAAAAACCGGGGATCGGGAGTCAGCCGAAACGGAGTCGTGTGCAGTTTATAGAACGATTCATACATTCCAAATACACCTGTCGCTGGGTAGGTTCGATAAGGCTTTGACACCCGAATGACTGGAACTGTTGCGCTACCTGTCTTTAAAAATCATCGACACTGATTTGTTACACAGATAACGCTGTAATCTGGACAAGACAAATAAACATACGACTTATGTATATGGCGGGAAGAATTGACGGATGGGTGGGCGCCGTCGCGGATAATGTTGACCTGCTTTCCGTTGGGCGCTGGTGATAACTGCATAACGTCAAATCGAACGCCAACTCCGCCATACCAGGCCTTACCTAACTATGCATTGTGCGATTTGCGCCGACTGCCGGGAATCAAAAACTGCCGTGCGCTGTTTCGCTGCGCCCCCGGTTTTCCTGGCGCAACCGGGTTGGTGACACCACGTTCCGATTACAGCTACATTTGATGTAAAACATATATGATCGTTTGTAGGCTGTAATTGACATATGTTCAATCTACCGTGAAACAATGTCGTTGTTTTTGATAATCGTCATTAGATGGCGTTTTTTTTGGACCACCGCCTTTGAGTGAAAACCATTCAATCTACGGTGAAATTCCCAGCTTGTTCAGCCTGCGGGTGCCGGAAATTATTTCCAAATTAGGGTCAGTTATTCGGCCGGTGCCGGATTTATGGTCCTGGGGCGCGCGACGGAACCGGTGCCGCCGCGACAGGATCAGTCCCGTGCCGGTCCAAGCACAAATTCGACACATTCAAAGCCATGGTCTTCCAGCGCTGCCAGTATATCGTCCGGTTGATAATCGGGATCGTTTTCCTCCACGGCGGCAATAATGCCGGTGACGTGGCGGAACGCTTCATGCTGTTCAAAATCATCCGGGATTTTTACCAGCCGGATTTGTTGGTATTCATGGGCGGGTAAAATCATTAGTTTGCCGTTCATGGGTGCTCCTGTCGGGTTTGTTAATCGTTAAGAATGACGACGAGGTTGGATTTAATGTCCCTGGTTATCAGTCGGCTGACGTGGCCCGGATTGATCAATGTTTCGCGGCAACGCCAGGGATTCTCGGCACAAAATCAATAACATAAGTCGAATTAATCCAGGCTGCAATTTTGCTACACTTTATACTTATTTCCATAAAAAAATTTGCCTTACGTCATGTGTCGAAGCGTTTTTCTTTTTATTGTTATCCTGATTAGTGTCATTAGTTGCAGCAGTGGTGGAGGTGGCGCCAGTAGTGGTTCCGGTGATCCCACCCTATGGTTGGTGTCCGTTGATACCGCCGCGGCCGGACAGCCGTTAAATACCGCATTACTGGGCCACTATGATTTGTCCGGCGCCCTGTATGATTACGACCAGGTGAATGGGCTGGTTAACCAGATGCAGGCCGTGGGTTTTTCCGAATGGCGTGTGGGTGTAGGTCGGTGGGAAGTCAGCACCGAAATGCTGCCCAAGTTGACCGACGGCACTGATTGTCCCTAAGATCCTTTGGTAACCACGAGATTGACCGAGTCCCAGTTGATTCAAACCCGCAGCTGGTTTACCGACGACTTTGCGCCAGTGACACAATCGGATTTGGACAGTGATGCCCACTATAATCTGGGCTACGTGCGCGATGTGATCGACACCGCCCAGCAGGCTTTCGGTGCGACACCTTATATGTCCATCGACCTGATGCCGCTGGCACTGAGCGAAAACCAGACCCCCAATCGCACCGATTGCACCATGTCCTTTACCAACGCAGTTACCAATCATTGGCCGGCGGACAACAATGTATTCGCCTTGGCGGTCAAGGGCCTGGTGCAGCGTATCGTGGAAGGGGACAGCAACGAACCTACAGCGCGCCCGGTACAATACTGGGAAGTGTGGAACGAGCCGGAGTTTCCCTATTTTTGGGACGGGGGACTGGCGGCAGATACGGCACGTTTTTTTGATATGGCAACCTTGGTATTGGCCGTGCTGGACGATTACCGCAATACATTGCCCAACGCCAACGCACAGGCCCTCAAATTGGGGTTGGCCAGTTTCGCCGGTGCAACCACCGCGGCGACAGTGGTTGAACAGTTTGATGCGGCTTCGGTTACCGCCGGTTCCAGGGCGGTACCGCTGGATTTTATTTCCTTTCATTCCTATCACAACGATCCCCTTGATATCGTAACCGACATTAAAACCGTGGCAGACGCGGTTGCCAATTCCACCTACTATCAGGATCTGGAGCTGGAGCTGGAGCTGGAGCTGGAGCTGGAGCTGGAGCTGGCGGAGTGGGGATCGGATCTGGACACTACTACCAGTGATCCGGATTACGCCAATAGCATGGACCCGCCGCTATTAATGTCCAGTGTCATTGCTATGGGCGCGGCGCTGGGGTTGGACAGGGCGCATCACGCTATCTTCTACGACTTTCATCCGGGCATCAAACTGGGACTGATTGGCAACGACGGTTCCCCCAAACCACTGTATCGTGCCTACGAACTTCTCAGTGAAAGCATTACCGCGGGCAGCGTGATGCTGGTGCCGGACAATGCCACTGACAACCAGTTAGCCAATAACGGCGCGGTATTAGTGACCCGCGACAGTGGCGACACGATACGCGCCTTGTTCATTAACCGTGACACCAGCGCACATACCGCCAGCCTTGAAAATGCATCGGGGGCCATGACCGCGGTGACGGGGTCAGGCTTGTATTATCGGTGACGTGACGGGGTCAGGCTTGTATTATTGCATCATTTTGACCTGTCGTTAGAGTCTGCTACTGGCGTGCGCCGTGCTAAGGCGGCGCTTTCCCAGTGGGTGAAAATCCCACCCGGCTATCCGCTCCAGCCGGAAGCAACCGGAGCAACGATGGAGGTAACGAAGTGGTTGAAGCCTCCGGTGAAGCGTGTCGCAAAATATGATGACAGGATGACAGGGTCAGGCTTGCATTATTGCATTACTACCGCCCGACGTCAGAGTCCGCTTTTCAAAACCATTCGCCAACACATCAAGCAGAAAAAACTGCCGGCGGTGATCCTGGAACGCCACGAAGCCGCCGTGGCACAGTATCAAACCAACCTCGCCACCTTGATGGACAACCTTGCCGCCATTCAATCGGCCACCACCGTCGACGATCGCC
>JASFOJ010000195.1:0-7954 GCA_050116575.1 Gammaproteobacteria bacterium
GACTACGTTTACCAGCACAGAAGTAAACGTCTTATTGGTGATATGCTGAATGTTAGAAGCATGACGCCGGTAGTGCATATCTCTTCAAGGTATACTGCGGAAAAATCCTGTATGGCCGTGGTGGCGCCGCTGGCATTGCACCCGGTAAATAAAAACGCCTATATCGTTTGTGATCTCAGTGTTGATCCCACGGCGCTTATTGAACTTGGTGTCGAGGAAATCAAAAAACGTTTGTTTACACCGTCTGATCAAATGCCTGAAAATGTCGAACGGATACCCCTCAAAGCCGTTCATGTGAACAAAGCGCCGGTGATAGTACCGTTGAGTACGCTGGACTCAACGTCGGCCAAACGCCTGGGGATTAAGCTGGACAAGTGTTATAAAAATTTGCAGACATTAAAACAGGCCCGCCACATTAATGACAAAATACGATCGGTTTTTTCCCACCCGGAATATGAAAAGGAAACGGATCCGGAATTTCGTCTCTACGATGGATTTGTTAATGACAAGGACAAACAGGTTATGGAGCAGGTTCGAAATGCCGGCGTCGACCAATTGCAGGATATGCAATATAACTTTGAGGATCAGCGGCTGGCGGAACTATTGATAAGATACAAAGCGCGTAACTTTCCTGAAAGCCTTAGCGAGCCGGAACAAATTCATTGGCAAGAATATCAGCAACAACGTTTGTTTACCGATACTGGCGCTCATTCCTTAACGTTGCCTATGTTGCGGGATAAAATTGCCGAACTAAAGTCTGACCCCTCGTTATTTTCGGAGCGCCGCCATACGCTGGATGAATTGCTGGAATACGCCGACTATCTCGAAGCGAAATATTCCAGTTAATTTAAATATCTCGATCAACTATTGTCCTGTTGCCGGCTAGCGTATGCGAATGGACTTTGCCTTAATTAACTGCCAGAAGATATAGGTGTCCAGGGCGAAAATAAGGATAGCGATTGTGGATAGCCACATAATCGGTTTTACATTATGATAGTGTAAATCGGTTTTACGTTTGTGTGCTAACAAGATGCTTTGATGTACCTGACGGAATTCATCCATGTCATGAATTTTATTCGCTTCCTTGATGTTTTTCTGAAACACACGTTCATTTTTATCCGGTGTTAAATCAGTATGGGTCAGGTAAATCCAGGCTGAAGTTGAAATACATAGGATAATGCCGATGGCATTGATAATAATGATCAATCGTGAGCTGAGATATCCAATACGCATGTTAATCCTATCCCGTTTTAATCCGGTGCAATGTTAATCCTGTTTAATGCTGTCCAAAAAAGTAAGTGCTAGTGATTTTTTGTTACTTTCAAATCCAATCATTAATTTATCGAGTTAACTGAAAAAGACTACCAGCCATCTTCACACTATAGTTTGTAAATTGTTGGCGATTGTTAGTTCAGGGGATGACTGCTTGCACACAATCATTCACAGAAATATTGCCGGCTTTTAATATCTGTGCCGTAATCCCGCCGTGTCCGCGCATGGCGTTATAACCACCGGATCCCAATGTCTTTTCCATGCGCGAGCAAGGGTGGCACAGGCCGGTCATGGTTAACTGTACGTCACCAATGGCAAAAACTTTATTTTTCAAGGCGAGAAGATTGATGCCTGCTACCACAATGTTTCGCCGTAACTGGGCAGGGGAAATGGCCGTTTTGCCCAGTAATGACGCGATAACCGGTAAATGCTCATACTGGATTAATGTAACCTGCCGTTTTTTCGAATGACTTTGGAAATGGTCGCCCTTAAGACCCTGGTCCGGCGAGGCATGGACTGAGTCCACTGCGACCGGGTGACGGTATTTTTCCGGCCTGATCAGGATCGTTTTTACGGATCCGGTTTGCGGTAACGCGTTGTGCAGTTCCTTGAATGTCAATTGCATCAATGGATGTCCACCGTCGGCATTACCTGGATTTCCAGGTCTGGTGATGAGATGGTTGGAATAATTTGCAACCGAAAAACTAATTGTCTTTGGCGAAATCCGCGACCGATGACGAACATCCCCCGGTAACGGTCACATTGTACTGTTGGGGTCATGAATTTTCAATGTCAGGTGGGTTTCTCTGGTGATGCTTCTGCGCAACGTGCGCACGGATTTTTTAAGCACTATCCTTTGTGCTGGATTATTACCGGCCGAGCGTGGGTTCGGCCGGTGTGATTGTCAGACTTTTTCGATACTGATAGTCTTGCCGCTGACTGCTTCGCCCGCTTTTTTGTTGATGTTGATGGTCAAAACACCATTTTTGAATTTCGCTTTTATTGAATCGGTGTCGGCATTGGCCGGCAGATTTAAAGTCCGCATGAACGATCCATATGATCTTTCAATACAGTGGTACTTGTCTTTTTCGGTTTTGTATTCCTGTTTTTTCTCGCCGCGAATAGACAGCATATCGCCTTCGATATCCACTTTGATGTCCTTTTCCGATATTCCCGGTACCTCGACGGCAATTTTGTATTGTTCGTCGTCTTCACTGATGTCGAGCTTGGGTTTCAGGAATGTGTTGGTTTCCGTAGGCCAGCGGCTTTGAAAAATATCCGGCATACCGGTACCGCGGAAAAAGTCATCGAACATCCGATCGATCTCGGTATGTAAACGCGTTAACGGTGCGCTTTGGGGTTGGGCTCCAGGGGCAGGATAGCGTGTGGTATGCTCGTCTTCTTTTTTGAACCAGTTCCAGGGGGAGAGTTTTTTGAGCTCCATAGTGACCTCCTTTTGTTAACATTGACACCGAGGTTGATCAGCTACTTGTTAATATAGGGGGTATCATTGGATTTTCAAGCGCAACGAACGCGTTAACGGCCATAACGTTGATGAGGGTCAAAAGGGGGCAATTGCGAGTGATGATTCCGCTAACAAAGGGGCAGTGACGAGACGAGACGGGGGCGCACCAACGGATACGGTTTACCCGCGAGTTGGTGCGCCACTAACTTGGTATTATTGTTACAGTTTGTGAACTTCCATTCCCATATCGCCAAGTTTGTCGAGGGTGCTCGCGTTGGTAATAACCGCGGTACTGGCGATATCGGGTTGTAAATAGGTTTCCGCGACACGTTTTAAATCCTCCATGCGGACTTTGAGGACGCGGCTGCGATAATACTGACGCTTTTCCGGGGTTCTGCCGAACAGCGCATTTTGAAACGCATCTTTAGCTTCACCCGCCGGTGACGACGGCTTGTCGATACCACCGATAACACCAAGAATCGCTTCTTCCAGTTTCTGGTTGTCGTGTTGTTCGCTAAGCAGCCATTCTATTGACTGGTCAAAATCCTTGAGTGTATCCACCAGGCGCGGATCGCGATAGGAAAAGAAACGAAACGCCGCGGTATCCGCCGTGTAACTGGCACCACCACCGTAAGCACCGCCTTTTTCGCGAATCGCGGTATGCAGGAAACCGTTACGCAGAAAGGCCGCCAGCACAGAAAGTGCCGCAGCGTCATCGTGGTCTATGGGAACGGCCGGAAAGGCTTTGGCGCAGTAGTTGATAGGTGAATTGGCAATCCACAGTTGTTTAACCTGCTGCGAGACATTATCAACCGAAAACGGGTTTGCGCTTTGCTGTGCTGCCACTGTGCCAGCCCATTCGGTGGCCAGATCATTTAAATAATCGTCAAGGTGTTCTGTTTCTCCAATAATGAGGAACTGCCGGTCCATGGTAACGATGGCGTCGTGAATCGATTGGAATTTCCCGGCCAGCGCTTCAAGGGCGCTGCTATCTGCCAGAGCGGCGTCCAATCCCTTGATATGCTGAATACCCTGTAATCCGCTGAGCTCGTGTTTCAGTGCGGCGACCGGATTCAGACCACTGCTGGCTGCCAGCATAGCCAGGCTGTGGCCCTGACCGGTAACACTTTGTTCCCGGTGGGCCCGTTGCTGGCCGATGAGTTCCTTGATCCGGTTTAATTCATCAAAGCGTGGTTGCTCCAGGGTTTCTTTCATTAACTTTGTTAAGTGCCGGTGGTTTCTTGCCAGGGCTTTGCCGGATACAAAATAGTAACTGGTGATATCTCGCACGTCATCCACTTTGCCGCGAGTGGCGGTGAACGTGTTGATTCCGCCCGTGACGCTGGACATCAATGACTGGGTTTCCAGATAGCTGCGTCCACCGCTGCCAAGTTCGGTGAGATTTGTTATATAGTAGGGCAAATGCTGTAACAGATCTTCGTTCAGCGCCGGCATATTGCAGACGATCTGTTGATAGACCAGGCCATTGGTTCCCTGGCCATAGGTGGCTGTCTTCAGGCCCTGATGCTCATGCTTTTGTTCCTGGGCAATATGCATTTCATCCGGCACGTCTTCGAGGCCGACTTTGGGTAGTATGCTTTCGTCATCTATTTGATGCTGGCGCTCTGTCAGCTTTTGGGCCAGATCAATAATATTGTGTTTGTCGTCGTCCGATAAACGGGATTTCAGCTGTGCCAGCTTTGCCGCTTGCGCCTTCTGGCGGCGTTCACTTAAACGCGAATCCGGCATCATTGTCAATCGCACCCGATGCGGGTTGTCGATTAAATAGCTTTTTACCAGGCTCTTGATGAAGGCCGGATCCTTGATATCTTCGCGCAGGCGCATCAATACCGGATCGAGATTCAGGGCAGCAACCGGGTCACCGTAGTGCACGGCACTGGGAAGGCCCTCCAGAATAAGCTGTAGCCCATAAGGGTAATGGCCACCGCTGATTTCCCGCTGTTCCAGTTCCAGTTGATGGAGGACGGATTCCATTTTTTCCTGTTCCACGCCTTCTTCAGCGACTTTTTCCAGCACGCCCATAACCAGATCCTGCAACGCCATGGCGTTTTCGGGAGTGGAACCCTGGATGCCGCACATAAAAGTCATTTCGCGATTGGAATCTTCCACGCCACACAACGGCGACGGTGCGCTGCCCAGGTCAGTGGTTTCCAATGCCTGCAGCAACGGTGAACTGCTGTTATCCAGTAATACGCCAGACAACAGGTAGACCTTCATGGCTTCTTCAAGATTGGTACTGTGGCCAAGCAACCATCCCATGACAATATGGGTTTTGCGCTCGGCACTTTCTTCGTCATCAAACGCGTAATATTCTTCCACGTTTACCGGTGCTTGATAGCGTTTTTCGTCGTTGACAGCCAGGTGTTCATCGAGGCGTTCAAAATGACCCAAGGCGCGGGTTTCGATCCGTTCCTGCAGCTCAAAAGCCGGGATATCACCATAAGTCATGAAAATCGCATTACTGGGGTGGTAATGGGTTTTGTAAAACTCCATAAACTGTTCATAGGTCAGATCGGGAATGTGCTCGGGGTCGCCGCCGCTGTTGTAATGATAAGTGGTGGTGGGGAACACATATTTAGTCAATGTTTGCCATACGGTATTGACCGGTGAACCCATACTGCCAATCATTTCATTGAATACCACGCCCTTGTACATCAGGTCTGAATTGGGATCGTCGGGTTTTTCAAATTCCAGGCGGTGGCCTTCCTGCATGAAATCAAGTTTATGAAGGCGGGTGAAAAACGCCGCATCCAGGTACACATCCAGTAGATTAAAATAATCCTTGCGGTTTTGGCTAGCAAACGGATACGCTGTCCAGTCGCTGCTGGTAAAAGCGTTCATAAAGGTGTTGAGCGAGCGGCGGATCATCATGAAAAACGGATCCCGCACCGGATAATGTTTGCTTCCACACAAAGCGGTATGTTCGAGGATATGCGCCACACCCGTTGAATCCATAGGCATGGTGCGAAAAGCGACCAGGAAGACGTTTTCCGGATTATCGGCCCGCAGGTGATAGTGCATGGCCCCGGTTTTTTTATGGACATATTCTTCGACCACCACGTTCAGTGATTCGATTGCTTCACTGCGGTGCAGTTCGAAAGCTGGATGGACTGCCAGGTTGCCCGATTGTTGCGTTGAGGTATCGGATGCGGTGTTTGGGGTCATATTCTGCATTGTATTATATCCACTGGAATCAATATATTGCTGACATGTACCATTATACGCGATACAAACTGGATGTGCAGGGGATTGCTGCTTCCCGTAGTATAGGACAACGGGACTGGTATCGGTGTTTCAACATGCAGACTGATTGGCGCGGGCGCGCCAAAATAGACCCGTAGCGCCCGTGAGTACAACGAATTCAGTGGCCAATCACCCATTGACCCGCGGCGTTATTGCGTACATCGCACATAATCCCGTTGGCGGTTCCCGGGTGCGCGTCGATTTTGCCGGACGCTTTGTAGGTCATCCCGTTATCTGGCGTGCCACCATCGTGGCACTGGGCAGGGAAGCGACAAAGCAATATATCGATGTTCAAACCATCGGCGGGCTACGCCAATCGGAGGATTTACTACCGGTGGAAATTGGCTTGCCGTTGAACACCATTGATGAACCGGATGTGCTAAAAACCATTATTATGATGCGGCAATACAAAAAACTGGGCCCCGGCAAACATGAATTTATCGGATCGGCAAAATGACTGTGGACTGTGGGTAAATAATGAATAATGTAAGCTGAGCCGGTCGACTACCGCCATTGCGAATGACTCTCGGATCAGGTAACTGCCGCCTCGTCGAAGCTGACAAAGGAGTTTTTCAACGAACCGATGAGCAACGTGGCATAAGAGCGCAACATCGACCACTCGTCTTCAATAGCGAATGCGTCCACCGGCTCGGCCTGGAGATAAAAAATATCATCCGATTCATAAATAATGGACAGGTGTACCGCGGAGCCCGGCATTTTAGCCAGTGCTTCGGCGGCTTCCGATTTGGTGTGAAATTGCTCGGTGAGCTTTAACTCGGTAGCCATTTCCTTGAGTTGGGTGAAACTTAAAGCTTCCAATCGTTCTTTTAATGGGATTTTGCGGCCCTGTAAGGCAATACCGGTACTAACAAAAGTCTCCAGCTGCGGTCGGTATTGATGGTTCGAATCCACGTGCAGGGTAATCGGTTGCTGGCTGGTGAGCTGGGTATAGACCTGAAAATTTTCTATAAAATCCAGTCCGCCAAATCGTTCCATAAAATTCAGATCGATCCGGTTGCTGGTTTTCAGGTTTTTTTCCACCAGATAGCGCAAATTCGTCTTGGTGATGGATCCGATATCGATACAACTTGGTGGTGAATCCAGGTCAAGGGCGTTGATAGCGTTGACCTTGTCGCCTTCCGAGGCCAGGTTGGACGGTTTGCCCAGCAACGAAAAATAGCTCGAACGCAGCCTGGAGAGGTATTCTTCCAGTTCGATAAATTCAGGCCGGTAGCGTGCCAGAAAATAGATTAATTCCTTCTCTTGCTGCCGGGTAATGATTTCCTGCAGTTCGCGGATTAGCACATTGCTCATCTCTGAGATGTGCAGATCGTTGGCGAACAGTTTCCCCTGGGTGTGTTTGGGAGCGGGCGGTGCCACCTGCGGCAGTTTTTCGGCAGCCCTGCTCACATACCTTCCGGTAAGCCACAGGAGCAACAGGGCGGCAAAAACGATAATTAACGGGATATGTTGTTCCATTGTTATAGCGACAATCGATGTGGCGTGACAGTTGGCTCGTGTGTTATACCCATAATACAGTGAGTGTTAGTAGTCAGGGGACTTAATGACGATTCCGGTCAATATTACGGCCACTGACTACAATACCCAACAGACGAGTTAAGTTTTTACCCGGAAACCAATTGTTTATCAGACACCCTATATTGTCGACAAATAATGGCACAAATTTATCTCTAATTTCGGTTGATTTCCCCGCCCACTAAACTGTGGTGGCTTTTTGGTTAACAAGCGGCCAATAATGCGTTGGAATTGTGTTGGCCTGGCTCGGATAATTCCCTGGTTGAGCATGAAGTGTGACAAATTCAACTTTGCCCATTATAGACAGACATATATAATGGGTGCTCCTTGATTACCATAAATGAAAATTAGTTAAATAACAATAGGTTATTGCTTTACCTTGGTTAATTATTGTACTATGATAAAAATCTTTTAGGG
>JASFOJ010000196.1:0-7931 GCA_050116575.1 Gammaproteobacteria bacterium
ATTGCTGTTTATTTCCGCTGCGTTTTATCAGCAATCCGAGTTATACACCAACAGCCGATCAATGACGGAAATGTTAACAACTATCGCTGATGATCTGGAAAAAGATGGACGAATTGACGGTGATGATGCACCTGATACGCCTTCGACACCGAGCGATGCATCAAACAACGGACCGGTATTTGTCTCCAGCCTGGACTTTGCGGCACGACTGTTGAATCCGGAAGCGATCAGAAATCATTTGACTGTCCACAGTATTGAAAAAACCGGCCAGGCCATACCGGTGCCGGATATCAGTTTTCTGCTTGATACGGATGCTGATGGTGTAACAAATGATTCTGATGCCGACGACGACGGTGACGGGTTAACGGATGTTAGCGATGCAAATCCTTATCACTTTGAAATAGACGCGGCTCCGCAAAGTTTTACCACAACTCAGGATGCCAGCGTCGACGTCGATTTACAATTCAACCAGCCGGAACATCCGGAAACCAATCCCATATATCTGGGAATCGATAGTTATCCTGCTCATGGTGTATTAAGCGGGGTCTATCCGGATCTTGTGTACGTGCCTGCTGCAGGTTTTAGCGGTGTTGACAGTTTTACCTACACTGTCAATTGTATTACCTGTGAGGCAATTTACACCGGTGTTTATACCAGTGACGTGTTTGCGGTAACCATCAACGTCCTGGCGCCTTAGCCTGTTTAACAGGCTAAGGCGCCAACTATGATAAAGCCCTGCAATAAAGTGCTACGATAGAACAGTGTCGGGAAGGATCTGAACAAACGCGTTGTCAAAAAACAACCGTTCTATTCTGCGTTATTTTCCCCACATCCTGCGCATGGCCAGCAAGCCCAGTACCGGCCCCGGAAGTAACAACCAGCTGACATATTCCCGGCCGCTATCCCACAGCAATGTCGCCAACTCAATGGACACGACGGTAATGGCAAAGCCGATACTGTTCATTAAGGCCAGTGCGCCGCCGACGCGTTCAGGGGGACAGGCGTTGGAGGCGAGGGCGGAGAACTGGGGCGAATCGGTGACGACGAAGCAGCCCCATACGAATAGCAGTGTCAATGCGGCGCCGAATGTCAGCACCGATACCCAGGGATAAACCAGGCAACACAGGGCGGAGCCGGTTAATGCGATCATGGCCACGCGACTGCTTCCCAAGCGATGGCTGACCATGCCACCACCAATACAACCGACACCGCCGGCCAGAAACACGCCGGATGCCGCCAGGTAGATGTGGTGGTCCGCTGCGCCGTTACCCAGGTGTCCAATCAGCAGTGGAGTGATTGTATAGAAAGCATAGAGTTCCCACATGTGACCAAAATAGCCCAGCGCCGGTGCGCGAAAATCGGGGATCGTAAAAACCTTGAGCGCCGCTCCCCATTGCAGGGTGCGACTGCTGCCATGATGGGGTCCGTCGCCTAACCACCAAACCATAAGGCCGGCAACCGCGGCCAGAGCCGACGCCGTATAAATGACGGCCTGCCAATTGGGTGTCACGTTAAGGCCGCGTATAAAATGTGGCAGGCCTGAACCCAGCACCAGCATACCCACCAGCCACCCCAACACGTTACCCGCTTTGCCGGGCTCCCAGCTCACCACCAGTTTCATACCAATGGGATAAATGCCGGCCAGCGCCAGACCGGTGGCAAAACGAAAAATGACGCCACTGACGAGTTCGCCGTCGCCGGAAACAAAGCCGGCATTTACCAGTGCGCCCAACAGCGCACAGGATGCAAAAATGCGGCTGGCGGAAAACCGGTCGGCAAGTCCGGATAGCGCGAATAATAGCGTACCGGTGATAAATCCCAACTGGACAGCGCTGGTGAGATAACCGAGTTCAACGGGCGTCATGCCCCAGGCTCGATGCAAGGCGTCAGCGACGGCATTTATACTGAACCAGAGTGAAGCGCCAAACAATTCTGCGATGACGATGACCGGGATGGCGTGGCGCGATTTCATGGGTAGCGCGTTTTCCTAACAGGGATGACTGCGTACAATTCACGAAACGCTTAACGTTCGGCAGGCAAACGTAACGTAAAGCGAACGTTGTAACGTTGGTTGTTATGACGTTTCTTACTGCGAACTACCATACCGGGTGACGACTTTCACGGGCCGGGTCCGGCACTGTTTAATCGCCAATAATAGACTATAGCGATGACTGGGTCACTGCTGATGTGAGTTTACAGGGTTTGTAAGCGATGAATTTCTGCCTATCGGGGATCGTGCGGCACTAACCGGATGCCGGATGAATTTTGTGTTTACAACTGTGTTTGCAATTTTTGCCGGCATGGCGGCAATAGGCAGTGTATAACCACGGATTTTGTTATGTAGAACTGCAGACAGTATTGACCATTGTTAGGGGCAGGAAACCGGCAATGGAAGAACTCGGCCGCTGCGTCTCATTGCGCCGGTGAGTAATGATTATCGGCTCTGAGCGGCATAGATAGATGGTTTTCAGTGCGCAACAGGTATTTGTTGTGAGCTGAAACGTCCCTGCCATGTTGCTGTCGTTTCATGGAAATTGAGAAAACCGATAAGTGGCACTACGTCAGCAGATCAAACACTCCCTTTGCGCAAGCCCGTTGAATATTTTGCTTTGTTGCTTGTTTCAGAAAACAAAGTACTTGATAACGCCAAGGCGGCAGGCAAGTACACGTAGTCGCAATTCACAGCCGGTTGAAACAAATGTTTCATGATTTTGGACAATTCGTTGTTGTGCAGTAAAAGATAAATTATCGTGACAACGCCAGATGCTTTACAATACTACCCCTATATTTGCAGCCGTATCGGGAATCACCCATCGAGCGTAATGGAATGATGCTGGGTTGAATGTTGACGGAAACGTTTATTGGGTAATATGGCGTGTTGCGGCTGAGTCGGGGGGCCGACGGTATAAAGTTTGTGCAAATATTGAACTGGGTTTATTTTGAACAATACAATGGGTAGGAAGTCCGGACCATGTCAAAACGATTAAATATTGTGCTGGCCGCAGTGGTGATCATTGCCGTTGTTATCGGTGGTTGCGATTCTCAACAACAAGGCGGTAAGTCGAAAGGGTTTCCACCTGCCGTCATTGCGGCAACTGAGGTTAAACAGGAAGCCTGGCAACCGTCACTGCAATCTGTTGGCTCGCTGGTTGCCACCAACGGCATCGAAGTAAGCACCGAAGTGAACGGTATTGTTAGTGAGATTGTGTTTTCGTCCGGGCAACCCGTCGAAAAAGGTCAGGTATTGATGAAACTGGACGCTTCAGTGGACAATGCTGCCCTGGATGCCTTACGCGCGGAACGCAGGCTGACTAAAATCCAGTTCGACCGCGCCAAGGACCTGCTGAAAAAGCGGGTCAGTTCCAAATCCGAGTACGATGAGGCCGAAGCCCGTTTTGATGCAGCCCGCGCCAGGGTGAAACAGCAGGAAGAAGTGATTAAACGTAAGGTTATTCGTGCCCCGTTTGCCGGGCTGGCCGGCATCCGCCAGGTCGATCTGGGGCAATATTTTGAGGCCGGCACTCCCATCGTCAGTTTACAGGCGCTCGACCCCATTTATGTGGACTATACCCTGCCGGAACGTTATATAACTCGCATCATACCCGGTCAGCAGGTGAAAGTGACCCTGGATGCCGTGCCGGGCCAGGTATTTAGCGGCGAAGTGAGCGCTGTGAATTCCGGGGTTGATACCGGTACGCGCACCCTGAAAATTCGCGCGACACTGGCCAATCCGGACAATGAATTACGACCCGGCATGTTTGCCGAAGTAAAGACAGTGACCGGTGGCGCACAACCAGTACTGACACTGCCCCGTACCGCCATCAGTTTTAATACCTATGGCAATTTCGTTTACATCATCAACAAAAGCGATAAGGGGCCGCCGACCGTAAAACGAACATTCATTGACACGGGCGAGGTGCGGGAAGGCCGTGTGGTTGTCAAAGGTTTGGACCAGGGAACACAGGTGGTTCGTGCCGGCCTGGTAAAACTGCGCGATAAAATGCCGATAAAAATCGACAATCAGGTTAAGCTCGATGACGCGGAGATAGAGGCCCAATGAAGTTCACTGATATCTTCATAAAACGGCCCGTCCTCGCGACGGTGATTAGTTTGTTAATCCTGTTAATGGGATTGCGGTCACTGGGGTTGCTCGAAGTCCGCCAGTTTCCGCTGATCAAGAATACTGTCATAACGGTGACCACCGCCTATCCGGGAGCCAGCTCGGAACTGGTGAAGGGATTTGTCACCACACCGCTTCAACAGGCAATGGCGGAAGCCAGCGGTATCGATTTTATTTCCTCGACCAGTGCACAGGGAATGTCCACGATTGAGGCGCAAATGCGCCTTAACTATGACCCCAATGCGGCCATTGCCGAGATTCAGGCCAAGGTGGCCAGCAAGCGGGGCGAATTGCCCGGCGATGTGGAAGACCCGGTGATTGAATCCACTACCGGTGACCGAACCGCCTTAATGTATCTGGCATTTTACAGTAAAACGATTCCGCGGCCGCAAATCAGCGACTACGTGCTGCGCGTGGTGCAACCGCAATTGCAGGCGCTGCCGGGCGTGGCCAAGGCACGACTATTTGCCGCCCAGTATGCCATGCGCATCTGGCTCGATCCCAAACGCATGGCGGCGCTGGGCGTGACCGGCGAGGATGTGGTGAATGTGCTGCGCAATAATAACTACCAGGCCGGCATTGGCACTACCAAGGACAAATACGTTTCCATCAATCTGACCACCACGACGGCGGTTAGCGAGCCGGGGAATTTCCGCAAGCTGGTGGTCCGCAGCGAAGGCGGCACCTTGGTTCGTTTGCAGGATATCGCCAAGACCGAGCTGGGGTCTGATGACTACGACACCATGACCTGGTACAAGGGTATACCATCGGTCTTTATCGCCATCGAACAGGCGCCGGGGGCCAACCCCATTACCGTTGCCGACGCGGTTAACAACCTCATTCCAAAAGTCAGGGCGCAACTACCGGAGGGCCTCAACGTCAAGGTGCCCTATGACGCCAGCGAATTTATCAAATCGTCGATCAACGAGGTATATAAGACCATCATCGAAGCGGTACTGATCGTGCTGGTGGTGATTTTCCTTACCCTGGGGTCGTTACGCGCTGCGATTATTCCGTTTGTGGCAGTGCCACTTTCGATGATTGGTGCGGCGTTTGTGATGTACCTGCTGGGGTATTCCCTCAATCTGCTGACGCTGTTGTCGATGGTGCTGGCCATTGGCCTGGTGGTGGATGACGCGATTATCGTGGTAGAGAACGTACACCGGCACATCGAAAACGGCGAGCGCCGCATGCAGGCCGCTTTAAAAGGGGCCCGTGAACTGGCGGTGCCCATCATGGCCATGACCACCACCTTGCTGGCAGTGTATGCACCCATCGGATTTATGGGAGGATTGACCGGGGCGCTGTTTATCGAATTCGCCTTTACTCTGACCGGTGCCGTGTTGATTTCGGGGGTGATCGCCTTGACGTTATCGCCGATGCTGACATCGCGCGTGTTAAGAGAACACGGTACGGAAGGCCGGTTTGAACAGCGGGTGGAAAAAGCCTTTAGCTGGTTATCGAACACTTATCATTGGGCATTAGGTAAAACACTTAATCATGTGGGCATCGTTATCCTGGTTGGTGTTGCCATACTGGCGTCCAATTACCTGATGTTTTTGAACAGTAAAAACGAGCTGGCACCGGATGAAGATCAGAGCATTCTGTTTTTCAGTTCCACGGGGCCGCGTACCGCCACGCTGGAATACCTGGAAGCATTTGGGCATCAAATCCATTCCATTTTTGAAGGTTTTCCCGAATACAAAGAAAGTTTTTATATTCTGGGGCGCTCACCCGGGCAGATCTTCGGTGGTTTCAAGATGAAAGACGTGCAGGACCGGGAGCGCTCACAAAAGGAAGTGCAGGGGCCGTTGTTTGGCGCGCTCAGCCAGGTGGCCGGTATGCGTACTTTTGTGTTCCCGCGGCCCAGTATTCCCACGCCGTCCCGTGGTGCGCCGTTACAGTTTGTCATTACCACTGACCGCAGTTATGAAGAGCTGGTCGAGGTCGCGGATTCGTTGCTGGGGCAGGCCATGGGCAGTGGAAATTTCAGGTTTCTGGAAAAATCCATTGATCTTGATTTACCGACCATCAGTGTTGAAATCAATCGCGATCGCGCCGGAGACCTGGGGATTCCCATGTCCAGTATCGCGCGCAATCTCGGTACTTTGTTGGGCGGTGGTTATATTAACCGTTTCAGTATGGAAGGGCGCAGTTACAAGGTAATACCGTTGGTATCGCGGGAATTTCGCCGCGACAGCGATATGCTTAAAGATTATTATGTCCGTACCGCAACGGGTAGCCTGGTACCTTTGTCAACTGTCGTGTCAATGAAACAATCGGTGGAACCCACCAATCGTACGCAGTTCCAGCAGCTTAATTCGCTTACTATACAAGGTGTGACCAGCCCCAATGTCGCGCTGGGGGATGCGCTGGCATATCTCACCAATTTGGCCCAGAACAATCTACCAAAAGGTTATGGTTATGATTACCTGGGCGATTCTCGCCAATACGCCAAGGAAAGTTCGGCGCTGACAGTAACTATGTTCATGTCGTTACTGGTCATTTACCTGGTACTGGCAGCGCAGTTTGAGAGCTGGCGCGATCCGGCCATTATTCTCGTTTCGGTGCCATTGGCCACGGCGGGCGCGCTATTGTTTATCATGTTGGGATTTAACGCGTTGTCATTGAATATTTATACCAAGGTGGGGTTGATTACCCTGATCGGGGTGGTGGCAAAGAACGGTATCCTGATTGTGGAGTTTGCCAATAAACTGCAAATTAACGAAGGTCTGTCAAAACATGACGCCGTCATCAAGGCTGCCACTATCCGGTTGCGGCCCATATTCATGACCACGATTGCGTTGATTGTTGCCATGATTCCGCTGTTGATTGCGACGGGCGCGGGTGCCGTAAGCCGCTTCCACATTGGCATGACCATCGCCGCGGGTTTGGGTATCGGCACATTTTTTACCTTGTTTATTTTGCCTGCCTTCTATATTTTGCTGGCCAGGGATCATGCCGCTGCAAAACAATGACCCGGAAATGCCGGTCAAAGGAACAGTGGAATTATTCCTGGCCGGGGGCGGGCAACTAAAACAACATATCGGGTAATGCGATGATCAGAAAAATCGCGCCGATGATCGCTATCGACCTGTATATTATTTTTCTGACGTTAGCCGGAAACGCCAGTGCCTGGGGTGTCAGCAATAAGGATGCGATAAGTATGATAATTAGCGTGGAATAACCGGTGACCGCCAGCCATTGCTTTCTGGGGTAATGTTAAAAAAGAAAATCATATAACCAGCCCGAGGCTAGGCTTACAAAAAACAACCATAGTGGTACGACCCAGACCAACGCGATGCGGCGGGTTCCTGCAGGAACAATTCCCGTCAACAGGGAAACCAGGGACGTTGCCATCATGAACATCATTGTCCATACGATGACGCCCAATCTGCCCCAACCTTCAATGAAGACAAATAAAATGCCCCCAACCGGCAATGCAATCGCGGTTAGTGCAAGACTGACCCATGAAATCTTAAACAGTAATTTGTCGTTAGCTGTCACGTCAGAAAAGGCCACATCCTCGCGATGTCCTGGATCAGTGATTCGCTAATGACATCTGGCTACAGATCCTGATCACAAACATGCTTGTCCTTAATCTCTTCGATAGTCATCGTAAAAGGCATTTTTTGGGCGGCCTCTTTGAGTTTTTTTGTGCATTGGGTAAGTTTTTTAATCTCCGGATTGTTGGACATTTTTTTGCTCATCGCTATGGCCTTTTGTTGTGCTTCATCACGTTTTCCCTTTGCGCACAATGCTTTGATTTCGGCGGTAAACTGTTTCGACCTTTGTTCCAGTTGTTTCATTT
>JASFOJ010000197.1:0-7890 GCA_050116575.1 Gammaproteobacteria bacterium
AACACAGCACGGTAAATGAAGAATTGTTTGTTAAGTTCTCCGCCAAAATTTAACAAACGGTTTTTTTATTATTGAAATCTTTTCAGGAGTTGCAATCATGTCATTCAAGAAGCTGACAGATCTGGACCTGGCAGGCAAGCGTGTCCTGATCCGTGCCGATTTAAATGTACCGGTGAAAGACGGTAAAGTCACGTCCGATGCACGGATTAGCGCGTCGATGCCCACCATCGAACATTGTATGAAAGCCGGCGCCGCCGTCATGGTCATGTCCCACCGTGGCCGGCCGGAAGAAGGTAAAGTAGATGACGAAAATTCCATGCAACCCATCGCCGTGGATATGTCCGCCAAGCTGGGTAAAGATGTGCGCCTGGTGAAAGATTACCTGGATAACGCACCGCAAGTCGCCGATGGCGAAGTGGTGTTGCTGGAAAACGTGCGCTTTAATAGCGGCGAAAAGAAAGACGATGAAACATTAGCAAAAAAATACGCCGCATTATGCGACGTATTCGTGATGGACGCCTTCGGTACCGCCCATCGCGCCCAGGCATCAACCCACGGTGTAGGTAAATTTGCGCCACAGGCCTGCGCCGGCCTGTTGTTGGCCGAAGAGCTGGACGCACTGGCAAAGGCGTTGGCCAAACCGGCGCGCCCCATGGTGGCCATTGTGGGTGGCTCCAAAGTTTCCACCAAACTGACCGTACTTGAAGCGTTATCGGAAAAAGTTGACCAGCTGGTGGTGGGCGGCGGTATTGCCAACACTTTTTTAAAAGCAGCGGGTTTCCCCGTGGGCAAATCATTGTGTGAGAATGATTTGGTGGATACCGCCAAGGCACTGATGAAAAAAATGGAGGCCCGCGGCGCCAGTATTCCCATCGCCACCGATGTTGTGGTGGGCAAGAACTTTTCGGAAGATGAGCCCGCGGTGTTGAAAAAAGCCGATGAAGTGGCGGACGACGATATGATTTTTGATATCGGTCCGGACAGCGCCCAGGCGCTGGCCGATATTATTGACAAGGCGGGTACTATTGTGTGGAACGGACCGGTCGGTGTTTTTGAATTCGACCAGTTTGGCGAAGGCACCAAGACCATTTCCATGGCCATTGCCAACTCACCGGGATTTAGCCTGGCCGGTGGCGGTGACACCATCGCGGCCATTCAAAAATACGACATTTATGACAAGGTGTCTTATATATCCACGGCCGGTGGCGCATTCCTGGAGTACCTGGAAGGCAAGACGCTGCCCGCTGTCGCGATGCTGGAAGCGCGTGGCAAAGACTAACTGTAAAGATTAACCTGTCCCGTATCAGGGGAAGACCTGGAGTAATCGAACTTTGTTAAGAAGAACTAAAATTGTTGCAACACTGGGCCCGGCGACTGATGACCCTAAAGTCCTCGACCGGCTGATTGAAGCGGGCGCGGACGTGGTGCGTCTTAATTTTTCCCATGGTACCGCCGATGAGCATCGCGAACGCGCCGAACGGGTACGTAATCGGGCCCGGGCACATGGCCGCCAGGTGGGCGTGTTGGCGGATTTGCAGGGACCGAAAATACGCATTGAAAAATTCCGCGACGGAAGTGTTGAGCTGGCCGAAGGTGACACCTTTGTTCTTGATGCGGACCTTGGTACGGAAGACGGCACCCGGGAGCGGGTGGGTGTGGCCTACAAAAACCTGCCCAATGACGTCGAGCGAGGTAACACTCTACTGCTGGATGACGGCCGTATGGAGTTGTGGGTCGAAGAAGTCAAGGGATCGGAAATCAAGTGCCGGGTAGTAACCGGTGGTGTATTGTCCGATCGCAAGGGTATCAATCGACAGGGTGGCGGTTTATCTGCACCGTCCTTAACGGACAAAGACCGGGAAGATATTAAAATTGCCGCCGAAATCCAGGCGGATTACGTTGCCGTGTCGTTCCCGCGCTGTGCCGACGATATCAACGAAGCCCGCGAGCTGTTACATCAGGCCGGTGGTCTGGGGGGCATAATTGCCAAAATCGAGCGCAGCGAAGCACTGGATGCCCTTGACGAAATTATTGGCGCCTCCGACGTGGTGATGATTGCCCGCGGTGACCTGGGTGTTGAAATCGGTGATGCAGCGTTGCCACCGGTACAAAAGAACATTATTCGACTGGCGCGGGAGCTGAACCGGGTGGTCATTACCGCAACCCAGATGATGGACTCGATGATTCACAGCCAGATTCCCACGCGCGCTGAAGTTTTTGACGTGGCGAACTCGGTATTTGACGGCACCGATGCCGTTATGCTGTCCGCGGAAACCGCATCCGGCGATTATCCTGACAAGGCGGTCATCGCCATGGATCGCATTTGCCGGGAAGCGGAAAAACAACCCATGACCCTGAAATCCGACCACAGGATCAATACGGTTTTCGGGCGGGTGGATGAAGCCATTGCCATGGCAGCCATGTATACCGCCAACCATTTGGGCGTTAAGGCCATTGCGGCTTTGACGGAATCCGGATCGACGCCGTTGTGGATGTCGCGCATCAGTTCCGGTATTCCCATTTATGCGCTAACCCGCCACGTCAAAACCCGCCGTAAAGTCACCTTGTATCGCGGGGTTTATCCGCTCAGCTTCGATATCACCCAACAGGATCACGCGGCGGCCAATAAGGAAGTGGTCGATGAACTCAAACGCCGGGGTGTGGTTCGGGACGGTGATCTGGTTATCATTACCAAGGGTGATCTGAGGGGCATCATGGGTGGCACCAACGCCATGAAGATTATCCGGGTGGGTTCCGAGGTTATCCCGGGCGAACAGTAGGGAATTAGCGCGGTATCGATCAACGGCCGGCGCATTGACACAATCAGTGTGAGCTACGGGAGCCCGGTAACCGATAGACAGATTTGCTACGTATTTTGTAAGGAAAGGATTTTCGTTAAGCTAGACTATATATAGATATTCATTTTTAGAATTTTTTTAATCAACTAGGCAATCAATGTAATCAATGGGAGGCCGACAATGGCACTAATCAGTTTACGCCAATTACTGGATTACGCGGCAGAGAACGACTTCGGCATGCCGGCGTTTAACGTTAATAATATGGAGCAGGTACATGCGATCATGCAGGCCGCCGACGAAACCGACAGCCCCGTGCTGATGCAGGGTTCTGCCGGTGCCCGCAAATACGCAGGCGAGCCCTTCCTGCGTCACCTGATCACGGCGGCCACAGAAATGTATCCCCATATTCCCATCGTTATGCACCAGGACCACGGTTCGGAGCCGGCGGTATGCTTGCGCTCGATCCAATCCGGATTTACCTCCGTCATGATGGACGGATCATTAATGCCGGACATGAAAACACCTTCCAGCTATGAATATAATGTTCAGGTTACCGCCGAGGTTGTCAAAATGGCACACGCCGGCGGCGTCTCCGTGGAAGGCGAACTGGGTTGCCTGGGATCGTTGGAAACCGGTATGGCCGGTGAAGAAGACGGCTCCGGTGCTGAAGGTAAACTGTCACACGACCAGTTGCTGACCGATCCTGATGAAGCCGCGGACTTTGTGGCCAAGACCGGCGTTGATGCGCTGGCTATCGCAATCGGCACCAGCCATGGTGCTTACAAGTTTACCCGTCCGCCTACAGGCGATATCCTGGCGATTGAACGCATCAAGGAAATCAACGCCAAGATCCCCAATACCCACCTGGTAATGCACGGTTCTTCTTCTGTTCCCCAGGAGTGGTTGAAGATCATTAACGAATACGGCGGCGATATGGGTGAAACCTACGGCGTACCCGTGGAAGAAATTCAGGAAGGTATCAAGCACGGCGTGCGCAAGGTCAATATCGACACCGACCTGCGCATGGCGTCCACCGGTGCAGTACGCAAGTTTCTGGCGGAAAACAAGTCCAACTTCGATCCGCGTAAATTCCTGAAAGCTTCCACCGACGGCATGAAAGAGATCTGCAAAGCTCGTTACGAAGCCTTTGGTTGCGCCGGTCATGCTTCCAAGATCAAACCTGTTCGCCTGGAAGACATGATCAGCTACTATAAGTAACAGTAGTCTGATAGCAAATAAAAGGGAGCCATAAGGCTCCCTTTTTTTAACGCCGCAATAAATTACCAATCACATTAGCTTCTGACGTAAAGCAAATCCCACACGCCATGGCCCAGCTTGCGGCCGCGGGTTTCGAATTTGGTGGTTGGGCGTTGATGTACTGTGCCGTCAGGCAGCCGGGTAAACGCCGGGTTTTGCGTCATCACCTCTTCGATCCATTGCGCATAGTTTTCCCAGTCCGTCGCTATATGTAATCGGCTCCCTGGTTTTAACTTGGTCGCTAATATCTTCACAAATGTGCTCTGAATGAGCCGCCGCTTGTGATGGCGCTTTTTGGGCCAGGGATCGGGAAAGAAAATATGAATCCCGTCGAGGCTATGATCCGGGATCACTTGTTCCAGTACTTCAACCGCGTCGTGGCAAAACACGCGGACATTATGAATATCTTCATCGCGCAGTGTGGCCAGCAGGCTGCCCACGCCCGGGCGGTGCACTTCGATGCCGATGAAATTGGTGGCCGGGTTTTGTTGCGCCATCAGCGCCAGGGTGTCGCCCATGCCGAAGCCGATTTCCAGAATGGTTGGCGCGTCGCGCCCGAACAGCTCGGTATAGTCCAACGGTCGTTGTCGATCGACCGTCAGGCCATAAACAGCAAATAACGTGTCAACCGCCGTTTTCTGGCGTTTGCTCATGCGCCCTTCGCGCTTGACGAAGCTGCGAACCCTGCGTTGAAACGGGACGTCATCCACCGGGCGTGATGTGTTGTCGTCGTGCGACGAAACCATGGTCTCGGGCTGCAAACCTGGGAACGCGAGACGGTTAGAAAAAGGTCCCGTCAATGGGTGACGATGCGCTGGCGTAACGCTTGCGGGGAATGCGTCCCGCCAGGTAAGCTTCGCGGCCGGCTTCGATGGCTTTTTTCATCGCTGACGCCATTAATACCGGTTTTTGGGCGCCAGCGATGGCGGTATTCATCAACACCCCGTCGCAGCCCAGTTCCATGGCCCGTGCCGCATCCGACGCCGTGCCCACACCGGCATCCACCAGGATCGGTACATTGGCCTGTTCCACAATGGTCAGAATATTATAGGGATTCTGGATGCCGAGCCCCGAGCCAATGGGCGCGGCCAATGGCATCACCGCCACACAACCCAGGTCTTCCAGGCGCTTGGCGAGAATGGGGTCGTCGCTGGTGTAGACCATGACCTTGAAACCGTCATTGACCAACTGTTCCGTCGCTTCCAGGGTGGCGGTGACATCGGGAAACAGGGTTTTCTCGTCGCCCAGTACTTCCAGCTTCACCAGGTCGTGGCCGTCCAGCAGTTCACGGGCCAGGCGGCAGGTGCGCACCGCGTCTTCGGCGGTATAACAGCCGGCGGTATTGGGCAAAATGGTGTACCGGTCCGGCGGAATGACGTCCAGTAAATTGGGTTCACCGGGATTCTGGCCGATGTTGCTGCGGCGGATGGCCACGGTGACGATTTCCGCGCCGCTGGCCTCGGTGGCGTCGCGGGTCTCATCGAGGTCTTTGTATTTTCCGGTGCCTACCAGCAGGCGCGATTGATAAGCTTTGCCGGCAATAAATAGCGTGTCATCCACATGGGAGACGGGAATTGAGTCAGGCATAGGATTCTCTACTAATTGGGTGAAACGAAAAAGGAACGGCCAAGGCGCGTCATTATACAACAACTGGCCGCTATATGGATGCGATCCAGTTGTTATGACTAATATTTAACCACTTGCAATTACCCGCCACCCACCGCGTGGATGATTTCTACGTTGTCATTTTCCTTGAGTTGGTAAGACTCATAGTGGCTGCGCGGCAGGATTTCCCGGTTCACTTCCATGGCGATACGCCGGCCCTGCAAGCCCAGCGTTTCCACCAGTTTTGCCGCGGTCAGGTTGTCGTCAACTTGCTTCGAGTCACCGTTGATCTGGATATTCATAACAGTCAGTCGCTACACGAAAATTTGAACAGTGCCTGATTTTAAGGCAATTTCCGTGTCCTGCCTAGGCCGGGGCCTTGCCGTTTATCTATCATGAGCCGAGCGGTACACAATGGTTCGGGTCAGGATTCGCTTGCCAGAGATATTCAGCCATTGCGTTAATGTCGGTGCTCTGGTTGTCCAATTGGCCGGCAATACCCGACATGTTGCCAACACCGTTAACGTCCTGTACCAGTCCCAGCGCTTCGCTAATGGTTGTGGCGGAGGAGCATTGAACAGCTCCCGCACTGCCGCCGGCACCATCGGCCCCGTGGCAACTGCGGCAGTGCTGGTTATAAACCCCCTCACCATAGGCGACGAGATCCTGGATGTGGATGGTAACGCTGACATCGCTGGATAACGGCGGTACGGCGTCATTGGTGGCGGTAAACACCACGCTATAGTTGCCTGTATCGGTTGTTGCGGTGTTCCAGGAAAATTCACCGGTAGTGGGGTTAAAGCTTGCTCCGGCGGCAAACGGATCGTCATACGGCCCCTGACTGCCATCGTAGGTTAAGGTGATATTCATGCCATTGGGGTCGTTGGCCTGTACCGTGAAATTGACCGGGTCACCACCTAATACCGAAGGCGTTGGAATGGGTCCAAAATACGGCGCATCGGGATTGGTATTTTTATCACCGCCCATATCTTCGCCGGATCCACAACCGGTCAATACCAATAAAAATACCAGGAATAACAGCAAAACAAAGTGACGCATAACGATCTCCCATATCGCGGCGGGTCAGTGACGGACCCTAAATTAATAAAAGAACAGTTTGCTCTCGATATGGATAGAAGATGGGAACTGCCGGATAGGCTTGTAAATCGTTATTATTCGGTTAACATAGCAAATAAGCGGCAAGTGAATCAAGCAATTGTTAACGGTTATAGTGCGACCATGTTGGCAATATTTAACGCAGGCAGACTATAAATTACCGAAATCCGCTGTTTTTACCAATGCCTTGGGTGTCCAGTAGGTGTTGTTGTTCATCTCAAAGCGTATAACCTTTCGGTCTCCAATGGTTTTGACTTTATAGTGTTTTAACTGGATCACCTCACCGTCCGGTACGAATTCGCAATGGCCCTTGAGTACCAGCTTATTCATGCCTTCGATGTTCAGATGTTGGGCGTGCGTGAGGTATTGCGTTAGGGCTTGCTTGGAATAACAAAATGCCGTTTTTTGTTCGAGAAACTTGATGGTTTGTGCCTGGACAGAAGTATTAATAGCGACCAGTAAGAACGACAGAATTATCTTTTGCATCGTGACCTCGGATGTTGTTGTGGTGTGAAATGTCAACCAACATTGCTGACGCAACAACGACCAGCCGGACAGCAATTATCTAATGCGGCGTGTGGCGTGTACTGGAATTAGCGACGGTTAGACGCATATATTTAACGGGTAACGGGAGGTTGTGGATCACAGAAGAAAAGCTGGAAAAAGGTGGAACCGGGCCTTATCGCCCCGATGGGGTGAACCCAAACATGGCACCTCCTGTTTTAGCCACCAAATGAACAACAATTAACCTTTTGGAAAACATTTAATATTCAATAGGTTATGGCTATCCACGCTGCGTTAAATCGATTCATAAACGCCCAATTTCATATTAACGCATTGATTAAAAAAAGGTTTACAGCTGTCGGAAATCCTTACGCCTGTTCCGGCAAAATACTTTCCAGCGGTTCTCGGTTACTTAATAAACAGGCGTATTTGCGGCCTAATCCACTGATTTTTAATTACTACGACCCTTTACATACAAAAACACCAGTTGTCGAAAATATTTACAACTTTCACCGATACCGCCGTATCTTATTGTATTAAAAGAAGAAAACAGGTTGGCACGGCAGTTGCTTTATAGCGTTTACACAGAAATTTAAGTGGTATCTATTAA
>JASFOJ010000198.1:0-7877 GCA_050116575.1 Gammaproteobacteria bacterium
AGAAAGCTCATTGCTGATGAGGCCTCCCATGTCGATGTAAACAGGATTTTATTTGGTGGGTTGCCCCCAAAAGTTAACATATTGAGCCCAATCAACGATACCACCGCAAACAGCGAGGAAGTTGCGGTGAAGGTTTGCGTTCAAGACCAGGGAGGGGGTATCGGAAACATTATTTATAAGCTCAATTCCATCACCCTGGGTATCGATGAAGCGTCCAAGCGCGGTCTTGTGCGTGTTACCGAAGAAAATGCTCAGTGTACCAAAATTTTTACGCACAAACTTTCAATGGAAGATGGGGACAACGAGCTGGTAGTAACTGCTTTTAATAAAGACAATACCATCGAATCCATTGCAGCCAAGGCAACCGTCGAATTTGATGCTCCTGAGTATGCAAAACCAGACTTGCATGTGTTGGCGATCGGTATAAATAATTACAAAGATTCCAATCTTTCGTTGCGTTATGCGGTGCCTGATGCCCGCTCTTTTATTGATTCGATCAAATTTTCATCTCATGGCCTTTTCAATAACATTGAAATTCACAAATTACTGGATGCAAATGCAAGCATCGCCAGTATAGAAAAAATGTTTAACTCGCTTTCAAAGAAAATAAAACCTAACGATGTGTTTGTTTTCTACGTGGCAAGCCATGGGGTAACAATGGATGGACGTTATTACATGATTCCCCAGGAGCTCGTATATCAAAATGAGGATTCTGTCAGGGAGAACGCGATTAGTCAGCAAACGTTGCAAAAATGGCTGGCAACAATCCCTGCCAAGAAGAGTTTGGTATTGCTGGATACCTGCAACTCGGGGACCTTTGTTGCCATACCCGAACGGGGTCTTACTGAAAAAGCTGCCGTTTCCAAACTCATGCGGGCAACTGGGCGCGTTATCATCGGCGCATCCGCAGGGGATCAGCAAGCAATGGAAGGTTACGAAGGGCATGGGGTGTTCACCTATACCTTGCTCGAAGCGTTACGCGGCCTGGCTGATAAAAGCGGCAATAACGACGGGCAACTGACGGTTAATGAATTGGCCGAATATATCGGCGATCGCGTGCCCAAAATTACCCAGGAACGATGGGGCAAGCAACAGTTCCCCATGCAGTCGCTGCAAGGCCGTTCGTTTCCAATCGCGCTAACACACTGAGCGGCGATGACGCTGGTTCAATTTAGCACCGCATAGCCCCGCTGGCGCAGGCAATTCTTCGTCACTGTTAGTCTTTCGCGTTTTGTGGCGCGCGCCCCGCGGGCCGTGCCGGTGACCGCACCGATAGTGGCGCCTTTGCGGGCGGTACGGCTGTTGCCTATGGCAGCACCGACCAAGCCACCCACTACGGCTCCTCCCAGAGCACGGCCACCGGCTTTTTGGTCCACTTGCTGGGAAATTAGCCGGCATTGGGCCAAATCGGCCTGGTATTGGTCCATGGGTACGCCCTTGGGGTCGATAATGATATCGGCGTTGCGGGCCGCGCAACCCGTGATAACCAGGACCAACGCGACTACCGTGATAATTACCAGTCTCATCGTTAACCTCTTAGTTCAGTAAATATTAGATAGAGACACGGTTTGACGGAGTATTTGAAAAAATAACTACAATGGTTTCAAATGATTGTACAAATTGGTAAAAGTCCAAAAATCTAACCAGGATTCCCAACTAGATTAGGGTTATGTCGGCCGCCTGAACAGATTCCTATTGAACGATTCGAGGCCAGTGGTGATGGCGTATTTTCTGAAATATCGCTATATTGGCGGCCGTGAACCATTGCAAACGTTGGGTAGTCTAATGGTTTCATACAAATTTTAGTGATATGAGTCGGGGAGATAATTAATGAAAATCCGGTTGCGCAAAATCTGGTCGGAAAACAAATATCTGGTGATTTTCGTGGTGCTGATGTCGGTATTTCGCAGTGGCGTCGCGGACTGGAATGTGGTGCCGACCGGTTCCATGAAACCCACCATCGTCGAGGGAGACCGCATCCTGGTTAACAAGATGGCGTACGATATTCGCATTCCGTTTACCCATGTTTCCCTGGTGAAGCTTGCCGATCCGGCCAGGGGTGATATCGTTGTTTTTGATTCCAAAAAACTGGATGAGCGCCTGGTAAAAAGGGTGGTGGGTCTGCCCGGCGATATCGTGGCAATGGACGACAACGTGCTCACGATCAACGGTCGGGAATTGCAGTATGATGATCAGCGCCACACCAAGGTGGTTGTGGACAAAGTGGAGAACCTGCTGGGTGTTGAACACCTGGTGAGAACTTTTCGTCCCCATGGTGGAGAGCTATCCAGTTTCCCGCCGGTAAAAGTACCCGACGACCAATATCTAATGCTGGGGGATAATCGGGATAATAGCGCCGATTCCAGGGTCATCGGCTTTGTACCCCGAAACGAAATCGTCGGGCGCACCCGTGAGGTTGTCATGTCACTGAATTACGACAATTATTACATACCCCGGTCTGATCGTTTTTTCCACTCACTATCGGCTATTGACGAATAATCAACATCCAACGTGATGGCGAGCTGGCAGGTGACAGCTTGAATAATACAAACCTGTCGCTTGTCGAAAAAAGTTTGAAGTCCTGGCCGTTCCACATTACGTCTATCGCGCTGCGTCTATTATATAGTCATAGTCTACATGGAGCTGCCGAAGTGTTCATCCTCGGAGTAGGGTGGAACCGGCAAACACGCGATACGGCTGCCCTGGGAAACCGGGCCGTCGGGGAAAAGTTCATACAAGTGACGTGATCCGCCCTCAGACGGAAATTCCTCGTTCAACAGCTCCGCCAGTTCCCGGCCACTTTTGACGGGGCCTTCTTCGACGTAGTGTTTTCTCAGAAACACAATCACTTTCCAATGCTCTTCGGTGAGTTCAACGCCCTCTTTTTGTGCAACCTGTTCTGACTTTTCGCGATTCCATCCATGTACTTGTCTCAGGCGATCCTGCTTTTCAGGATCGGTAGTGGTGTGCGGATCTTCAACGGCTTGCCTGATGTCAGTCATGTGGGCTCCTCAACGTTGATTGCGCATCCCGTCACGTTATGTGTGACAGTTGGTGGGCGCAGTTTAAATACTTGATTACATGAGTCATGCATTCTTAATTTGCTGACGATTATATTCTGTTCCAATTGCCATAAATCGCATTGAGGAATGTCAACCAGCTACTATAAAAAGTGGTTCCAACGGTGCATATGGCGAGATTCCGCTGGTTGTAATGTACCGCGTTGTAGCGGCTATAATCGGCTTTTGGTATTAGTGCATGGCTTTACTAACCAGACTAACTAGCGGATTCCGTAAAACGAATTTATTGCGCTATTAGATAATGATGAAAAACGTTTTATTCGTTATTAAAATAAATATCTGAAAGATTTTGCCGATAAGGGACGATAGGTAATGGCTATAGTGGTGATAATATAGTGGCGGTAAAACTTTTGGTGGCGTGAACGGTCTACGGTTTTAACAAGCAGCTACAAAATTATTGAACAACAGGCGTTTATTATGATATTCAAACAACTTTTCGAACCTGTCTCCAGTACATACACGTATTTGCTATCGTGCCCGGAAACGGGCGAAACAGCGTTGATCGATCCAGTATTATCAACGTTCGAACGTGACCAGCGCGTACTGCAGGAAATGGGATTGAAGTTGACATATACGGTGGAAACCCATATTCATGCCGATCATATTACCTCGGCGCGCAAGCTGAAAAATCTCCTGGGTAGCACAATTGTGTACCCTGAAGTAAGCGACTTACGTTGTTCGGATATCACTGTCCGGGAAGGGCAGCCGTTTCGCATTGGCAATATCGAACTGCATCCGTTATTCACGCCGGGCCACACGGATCATCATCATGCCTACCTCATCGACGACTGTACTCATAAAATGGTGTTTACCGGCGATGCTTTGTTGATTGACGAATGCGGCAGGACCGACTTCCAATCCGGGGATTCGGCAATCCTGTATCAAAGTATCCAGAACAAATTTTTTACGTTACCGGATGAAACGCTGGTTTATCCATGTCACGATTATGAAGGCCGATTTGTTTCGTCTATCGCCCAGGAAAAGGCGCGCAACCCGCGGTTGTGCAACAACAAGACCCAGGAAGAGTTTGTGGCGATGATGGACGGCCAGAATTCATCGAAACCGGCAAAGATTCACTTTGCCGTGCCATCTAATATGAAGTGCGGCGCTTGTTCGGACAACGTTCCTGATGACATGAAGCCGTTGTGTGATGATAACTGAGATTTCAACGCCGGGTTCTATTCGGCCGTGAAATAAATATCGCCGTAGTACGCCGTTGCGGATTGCTTGCTATTGTCGGTGTCGGTCATGATAGCCACGGCGTTAATTTCCGTTTTATCCAACTGCAACAGCTTTTTAATATCGTCCAGTATGTTGCGTTTTTCGTGTACCCACCGGCCAACTTTATCGGGTCCCGATTCCACGGCGGCCATCGTGGCATTATCAGTAAAGGCGCTGTGCCACACGCTCCCTTTGGCTTGCCGGCTGGCCCACACGTAACTCAGCGCCCGGGTGCGCCAGAAGAAGATTCCTCCAGAAATGACGACATATACCCGCGCAGGATAATCGTCGCCACTTTTCTGTGTTTCCTCCACCCCTTCCAGTACGTTATCCACTTTCCACGACCAGTTCATGTAAGGCGTTTTGGTAAGATCGATGTCCATGTGCCGCACCAGCCCGGACGCGGTGCCGTTACTGGTGGCCTTAATGACCGGCTTGCCTTCATTGTCCACAACCATATACAAGGTTTTTCCGGAAAAGACTTCCGCTTCCCATTGTGACAAATCGGGAAGCGAAAGCACGTTGATCCGGGTTTCAGCCAGGCAGGCCGGGGTCCCTAGCTGTAAAGTAATTGCCAGTAAACAGATAAGGGCTGACAGGTTGTGAGGCTTTAAATTAATTAACTTGCACATGAATTTCATCGTTGTCGATTTTAAGTGGCAGGGATTGGAGACTGGCACCAGCGCAGGGACCACGGACGCAGAAACCGTCGTCAAAGCGGAACAGTGCGCCATGGGTGGAGCATTGAATAAACTGGTTATTGATATCAAAGAATTGTCCGGGCATCCAGTTCAGGTTGATACCGGTATGGGGGCAACGGTTAACATAGGCAAAAAACCGGCCGTTAATATGAATGACGAACAGTTCGACGGTGGTGTCGCCCTTGTTTACGGCAAACTCCCGCGCGCTGTTTTCCGGTATGGTGCCGGTTTTGGCCAGTGTCATCCAGGTCATTAATCGCGATGATAAAAAGAATTGTCGTTTAGATTGTTGTGGATTTAAAAATGTATTACCGCAGCCTATATCCAGTCGCCGGCCCAGGACTTTCTTAGTCGCTGCCACAGTGCGCCGGGGTTTTCGTCAAAGACAATGGAGGGATCTGTTTCCACAATAATCCAGTCGCCGCGCTTGATTTCGACGTCAAGTTGTCCCGGTGCCCAACCGGCAAAGCCGGCATAAGCGCGCGTCTCCTCACCGTCCTTTGCCTTGGGGTTACCGTGAATGACAGCGTTCAAACCCACTGTAAAATAAATATCGTCGGTAATATTTTTCATGCCGGCGTGTGGCCGTTTGGTCTGCATCAACACGAAAATACCATTCGTCTTTACCGGCCCGCCCAGGTAAAGAGTATCTTTTACCTCGCTTAACTCCTTGACCGAGGGGAATGCCTCGTTCATCGGCACATCAGCAGGTCTGTTAATGGTTATTCCCGTGGCACCCCGCTCGCTGTAGTGGGTGAGCAGGATCACCGTTTGTCGAAAACTGGAGTGCGCCAGGTTATTAGTGGCGACCAGGAAGCGCCCTTTTTGCGGCGCCAGCGCCGGTCCCGCTGAACTGTCATGGGTACTGAAAACACCGACCAGTAAAATGGTTATCCCCATCAGTAGGCCAGTCAGCTGGTCTTTAAGTGGGCGCGGATGGTACATGGCGTCGTTGTTCCTTCAATCATCGATGTGTCGGCAACGGGCACAGAACTCCGTATTTTTACGGTGTTAGCGCAGTTGCCGGTTTCAGTTTAAAGATTATAACGTAGAACGCCTGCCAGGTGGATGGTAAACCGCTAAGACCCTGACGTGAGTCAGGGTGATAGCGGCGAGGCTAGCGAAGAAGAGGTCTTGGATTTATAACGCTTCGATCGCGTTGGTACCGTTGGTTTTGGCTGCGTCCAATGCCTGGTTGGCTTTGCGCAGCAATAACACGGAGTCATTGCCCTTTTCCCATGACGTGACGCCGAAGTTGGTTTGCAGGTGAAACGGCGAACTGTTTTCGTAGCTGACGGGCAGATCCGCGACCTGGGCGGAGATTTTGTTGGCCAGGTGCAGGGCGGACGGCCGGTCCGTTTCCGGCAGCACAAAGATAAAGCGGTTGTATTCCACGCGGCTGACAATATCGGCCCAGCGCATCTGGTCCTTCAACAACCGGCTCACTTCGACGACTGCCTGGGTGCCGGCATCAGGGCCATGAGTGTCGACGATTTCATCCAGATTGGTTAACTCCATGGCGATGACCGACAGATCATTGTGATAGCGTCGGCTGCGGGATACCAAGGGTTCAAGGTGTTGCAGCATGGCGCGGTGGTTCAGTAAGCCGCTTTCGCGATCCACGGTGGAAAGCTGATTTAACTGTTCGGTGAGTTTTTCCTGCTCGGCCAGCAACGAGGAAATTTCAGATATATCGGCGTAAACCGTGGCCGAATAGGCGGACTGTTCGTCGGTACCCAAAGGAATAGAGCGGTGTTTGAGCCACCGGTCCGGCTTGTTTTCGTCCCCGGGAACCAGCACCGTGTCTGACTTTTCGCTGATGGGCCGTAACTTGTTGCTTTGCAGGTCTGACAGTGTCTTGTTGGCAATCGTATCCACGGTTTCACCCAGGAACGTCGCCAACGTATTGTTACACCATACAATGGTACCGTTGTGATCAGATATCGCAATTCCTACCGGGATTTGTTCCAGTAGTTCGCTGGCCAGGTCCAATGACAGTTTGCTGCTAGCAGGTTCCATGGTTTTGTGCTCCACCCTTAAAAGTTTGGCTGATTGATAATCGTCTCGACGGCCAGAATGGTCAATAATTGTGTTTATCCACTACATCTTGTTGCAGCCGTCGGTTTTTAACAGTGTGCCGATCGACGCGTTGCAATGACCAAGCCACCCAGCCAGTGTTAACCTTTTATTTTCAAATGCAATAAAAACAATAATAGGAGAAATTGCGAAAAATGATAAGCCTTTTCATAGCGATTATACCGTCCACTCATTGATCCCGGATCTTCGGTTTAAAAGGTGACTAATTTTCATCCGTCCCCAATTCTCGTGTTTAATCTGTATTTCGGCGACCTGCCCCGGGATTTGAGCGGAAATCCACGAATTTGTGATCTATCCAGCTTAACACACCATCAGTGCGGCAAAATTTCCCCATCGAGAACGCTGATTCGGCCTAATCGGTACTCAATAAATGGTGTTTTCAGCCGAATATTATTAAGGGAACAACCTCCAACGGCCATACCCTATCTCGTTGTAATTAAATGAATTTCGTAGTGGTGATGAAATAACAAGTTATGTTGGTAACAACCATAAAAACGGACCGTTCCGGGGAGACAGATCTAAAGCAGATCAAGGACCGCTTTACTGAAATCAACCAGCAACGACTGGAGCGCACCCAGAACGCCCTGAAGTGGAAGCAACGCAACTTCCTCAGTCTATTACCGCTATTTTTTCACGTTAATCACAAGCAATTGCCCGGTTATGTGTCCGGTGACACACCGGCGGGTATCGCCCTGTATTCACCGGACAAGCAAAGCCTGGAAGCGGCCAAAAGTCTTTCCAGGGATTTCCGATACAAGGATGCGCGGGTACCACGCCT
>JASFOJ010000199.1:0-7831 GCA_050116575.1 Gammaproteobacteria bacterium
TATTTTAAGTGGGATGCCGAGTTAGACATCAACGTAGACACCATGAATGAACAACACAAGATTCTGATTGATATCATGAATGATCTGTATGATCTCAATGCGAACGGAGCATCAAAAATGGAACTCGCAAGTATGCTGGATAAACTGGAATCTTATACTCGATTTCATTTTAATGATGAAGAACGGTTTATGGAGCGGTCGGGATACAATGACATCGACAGGCATAAAATCATCCACAATAACCTGCTAATGGAACTGCACAAACATATAACGCATTTCAATCAAAGCCATGGCGGCTTGACGGACGAGTTCTTTTACTTTCTGCGTTACTGGCTATCAACCCATATCCGGCATATAGACCGAAAATATGGAGAAATAGAACAACAACTGAAAACGGCCTGTTAGGCCGATATTAAGGGAGGCTTTCTGTTTTTTCACGACTCGCTGTACAAGTTAACCACGGCGATGAACCCGGTGTACAATGTAGGCGTAGATCGCCAGGTTAAGTATAAGCACAACAATACCGGCGGCAACGGCAAAATCCCGGTTATAGGTTTGGGGATAAATAACAGGAACCAGATAATGTGCCACAAAGCCACCGGTATAACCTGCTTCACCGGCAGCGCGGCGCAGACTGTTTTCGAGAGGAGTCAATGGGCATATCCAACCCATAAAACTCAGCATCGCGCCCCAAGCCATGGCCGGAACATGCAACCAGACGAACCAGCGCTTATACAGGACCGCGAATCCACCGAACAATACGAACAGAATAAAGACGAGATGAACAACCAGCACAACGTCCGCTAATATCCGGTATATCACTTGGTTTTTCGCTCGCTATCGCGCCGGGGTCACACCGGCTGCTTGTCAACGGCAGCAATTGACGACCATAGATTGCCGGTGCCAGTAAGTCCAGTATTGTCAATACTGTCGAAGCACACTATTCCTTTTCGATTTTACTGACGAACAAAATCTGTGGAAAGGACCGTTGCAATTCCTTGCTGTAAAAATTGGACATTGACACCCCCTTGCTGAACCGGATCTTGTCGTTTATTTGCAACTGGGTTTTAGGGCCGGCCAGCCACATCATGCCCTGTTCATTGACCACCTGTATATAGGAATACATGGAAGCGTGGCGAATGGATTTGACCGTACCATAGTTGGGCAACCGGGGTTTGGCGGCCTTGATACGATCCAGCTTGGCCTGATAGGTTTGGGCATCCTGCGCCGTACCCATGAAGCCGATATTATTGTCGTCATCAAAGGAAGCATATTCCACGTCGTTTAAATAGCGGTCCTGATTAGTACCACCGATCACATAAATCCAGTCCTGATAAACCACCGTACTGAAAGTGGCGCGGGGTTCCGGCAACGACGTGGTATAACGCCACGAGGACAATTCACCATTGTCCTTGATTGTCGCAACTTCTATGCTGTTGAGATATTCCAGTCCAGTCAGGCCCCCAATGGCGTAAATCGCATCACCGTGACTGGCGCTGGACAAACCATACCGCCCTTCCTGCAGGGCAGCCGTTGCCTTCCAACCATCAACTCGGCCCTGTTCGCCGGGAACCGCCCATTCGACATTGGTAATACCAACACCTTTCATTTGATCGTGGCCGCCAATCACGTAGGTGTTGCCATGGGAATGTTTCACGGTATTTACGTACCGTGGCATGGTCATCTCGGCGTCCTCCATTTTCCAGGGCCCCAGCTCTGCGTTGTCGAGAATCTTCGCACGCTCCACGCTATCGAGCAAGGTGCCGGCAAAACCGCCCAGGGCATATATATAGTTGCCCTTAATCACAACTTTCGAACAACGCCGGGGCATAACCATGGAATTTTTTAACGTTTTCCACGGACCCAATCCGCCGCCTTCTTTAACCTCGGCGCGCTCGACGCTACGCAATAAATTTTCGCCGCTGGGACCGTTTCCACCGCCGGCCACATAAATATAGCCATCTTTCGCCACCGCATCGATGAACCCGCGTTCCTCGTTGAGCGCCGTTGTGGTTTGCCAGGGACCGAGACTTCCGTCGTTTTTGATTTTGGCATACTCGGTCAAACCCACAAACTGCCTGCCGTCAACCCCGCCTATCACATAGATATAACCATCGACAACGATAGCGGCGGCACCGGCTCTCGGCGCCATCAAAGCGCTGGTATCACGCCAGCCCTTGATCCATTGTGTTTCACTGTCGTTATCACTGGCAGCAACGGCTGGCTCGGTTGCAGGTTGGCCGGCGTTTTGCTGTTGCGAGGGATTATTTTTGTCACATGCGACAACGCTGATCGCAATAATAAAGCAGGAAATAATGGTTCTGAAGGTCATGACTTAAGTCCGTTATGTCTATCCACTTTGCGATTGCCGGTGATAAAAAACCCCGTTTGGAAATTCCTTACGGGGTTTGGCAAATCCAAAGCAGTGGCTATTAGAGTTGCTTGTAATTCTTGATCCTGGCGACGCCACCAAAACTGCCGACCCACAGACTGCCATCGTCGGCTTCGGCCATGGAGAATACATTATCCGCATAAAGTCCCTGCGCCTTGGTGTAAACCTTAAAACCCTTGCCGTCTTCCTTGAAACGCGCCAACCCTTTATTGGTACCAATCCACAGCTTGCCGTCGCGGCCGATTTTCAGCATAAACACGTGGTTGCCGGGCAGGCCTTCCTTGGTAGTGTACGTGGTCCAGTTTTTACCGTCGAAGTGCGACAAACCGCCACCCCAGGTTCCGCACCAGACGCTACCGTCGTGATCAACGACCATGGACACTATGTAGTTGGGATTGAAACCAACCTGTATGTCCTTGCCCAAACCCTGCTGAGCTTTTTGCATGGCATGGTGCTTGGACGCGGCAGCCGGGTCATTTTTAAATGTAATATCGTCTTTAATTTTTTCATACGGCGCACCCAGCCCGTCCTCGTGCTGCCAGTTGGTCCACTTACCGGCGCTATCGAGCCTCGCCAAGCCGCCCTCGGTAGCAAACCAGATATCACCGTCGTGACCGACTTCCACGCCGTATACCCAGTCATTGGGTAACCCGCCGTTGGTATTTTTTACCGAGTAGGTTTTCCAGCCGCTGCTATCGTCCAGATTGCCGCCGGGAACATAATTAGCGCCGGACCAGGTCGCAATCCAGTAATTGCCCTGGGGATCTTCGTCAATATCGTAAACAAACTGGTCGGCCAGGCCGTCCGGGATGTTATAGTTTTTCCAGGTTTTCGTCTTCGTGTTGTAAACCGACATACCACCGCCATAGGTTCCCACGACGATTTTATTCTCCAGTTTACTGACGTTAAACACCCCGTTGGAAAGCAGGCTGCCGTTTTTCACATCAAACAACTTATAGTCTTCTTTTTTCAGGTCGTATCGGATCGCACCGCCTGAGGTACCCACCCACACGGCACCGTCAACTGCCACCATGCCCTTAACGTTGCGATTACCAACTCGAAAGTGAGTGAAAGAAGCTGCATTAGGACCCGGGTGGTTGGCCGGCATGGCACCGCCCTGACCGGGTTGCTGTGCCGCCGATGTCTGTTGCGCATCCGTCACCGCTGCGGTTTTCTCTTGTTGCGTTTGACTGACGCCGATCTGGTAGGCAGCCACCACCGCCGCGCCCATGACCAGGACGATAATCGCGAGACTTTTTGCATTAATATTCACTTCTGGCACCTCCAGCACTTTCCAAGATTCTCGTTCTGCCCGACCCTGTTATGATTTTATTAGCGTTCGCGACAGAATGCCCGCTTCTGATTGATGTAATAATGGTATTGAATGACCGGCTACATCCGTTAACCGGCGTCTTTCTCACTGCCAGGTTCAGCAGGCCTGGCGATGACTGTCACGCCATTGCGGCTGCCCACCCAGATTTCATTGTTGTCCGTACACACGATGGCGTAAATATTATCGTCAAGCAATCCGTTGGCCCGCGTCAATGTTTCCCAGTTCTTGCCATCGAAATGTGACAGCCCCCCGTTGGTACCGAACCAGAAGTCGCCGTTATTATCCTGCGCCAGCGTATAAACAATGTTGCCGGCGAGGCCATTTTCTTTCGTGTAATTATTCCAGCTCTTTCCATCGTAGTGGCTGACTCCGCCACCCCAGGTTCCAGCCCAGACCGTCTGATTGTCCGCAACAATCAGGGCGAAAACGTAATTGGGATTATAGGTATTCATCCCCTGCGCCATCACGGACAGATCATGACGCGACCGTGTCCCCAGGCCCGTATTATCACTTAACGGAAGATTATCTTTATTGGGCGCACCCAGGCCGGTTTTATGCGTCCACACATGCCAGGTCTTACCGTCATACATATTGACCCCGCCTTCGGTGCCAATCCAGAGATGGTCCTTGTTATCAACGGCCAGGCCATACACCCATTCATTGACCAGTTCATCGACATAGGTTTTGAACTTACCGGTTTCAGGATTCATCTCGTTGAGTCCCGCCCATGTTCCGATCCAGATCGTTCCATCGGACTGTTCGGCAAAAGAATAAACCCAGTAATCCGCCAGGCCGTGCATGGGGAAATAGGTTTTCCAGTTACCGTCCTGGTAACGGGTAATGCCGCCGCCATTGGTACCGAACCATTTGCGGCCCTTGCTATCCACCAGCATGCCGAACACATATTCGTTGGCAAGCCCCTGGTCGCGGGTAAAACTATTAAGCATGTTACGGGTTTTAAGGTCGACTTCCAGCACGCCGACCGACGTACCGACCCATAACGTATTGGCTTTCGGGTCACGGACCATGGAACGCACATAGACATTTTGGCCAACGTTAAAGGAATCAACGACGCGGTAACCCGATTCGGTCACGGGACGCTGTGCGCTTTGTTGCTCCGGCAACAGATCCTGTGACTGGGATGGTGCCGCTGTTTGCGGTTGCGCGGCCGGTTCCTGTTCTTCCTGTTCTTCCTTGTCACTGGTGCATGCGCTTAGCCAGAACAGGCCGCCAACGATTAATAACGTAAAAATTACCGATGACGTATTCAGCAATAGCTTAAGCCGGTCTTTCCCCTTCATCATAATCAGTTAAACGTCCTTATATATTCCATGACATCGTCAATTTGTTGTTCTGTGAGGATGCCCTGAAAGGCAGGCATCATATCTTTTCCTCTTCTGATGGTATTACGCAGCTGCACAGGGCTTTTGGTCAACAGCCTGCCGCCACGAAAACTCGGCGTGCCGGCAACATCACCTGAGCCATTGCCACCATGGCAACTGACGCAGTAGTGGGCATAGATGCTCGAACCGGCAAAGGGATCACCTGCGAGCACGGGTCCCGTCAACAGCAAACCGAAGATAATTATAAAGGTAGAAATGCGTCGAACGTTCACTCCCCCCATCCTCATTATCGTTTTATAGTAACCGCGGCTGAAACCGCGGTTGATCTTTATAGTTTTAAGCTGATGCACACTGTGAGCAGTGGCCAACGCTATTCATGCTGAACAGGTCATTTTAATCAGGCAGTTTTTTTCAGGGTACTACGCCATCGATGGTGATTTTCAAATCTTCGCTGCCCAGGCTCACCACCCCGGTTTGTCCGGACAAATCACCGCTTTGCGGCATGGCCTGGCCGGACTTGGAAATTCGCGCGCCCACGACGACTTTATCAAACCGGGATATTTTCATTTGCGGATTCATGGACTGCGAATCATCCAGGGTAAACTCAAGCGGCAAATCCGATACCGACGTACGGATAATCGCCAATGGCATGCGAGGGCCGCTTGCCGCCCGCGCAAACACAAACAGCGTATCGTTGGGCGATACCTTGTCCTGTAACGAAGGATCCAATGATACCACACCCGATACTTTAGGCGGGGCGCCACTGCCACCGGCCGCAGGCGAGCCACTGCCGGCCTGGCCGGCCTGTGCCTGCTGGATGATGGCGGCTTCCTCGTTGACGTCCATTCCCAGAAGTTGTTTGACTTCCGCGATGTTGCGCGTCATCTGAAGATAGCTGTCCGATCCTTCGGGAAATTGTTTTCGCAATTTTAACCAGTAATCCAGCGTGGCCTCGTAGTCCTTGTTGTTGTAGGTCTCAGTGCCCGCCAGCCACAGCGCCTTCTGGTGATTGGGATCCAGCGACAGGGCTTTTTGAATCAGGTCGTGCGGCTTGCCACTGAGCATGCCGCCACTGGCCATGGCCAGTGCGTCGGCGTAGTCAGCCAGTATATTAGGGTTATCTTCACCGGTCATGGCCACTGCCCGGGCAAAAGCATCACTGGCAGCCTGGTATTGTTTGAGGAAATAGTAGGAACGGGCCAGCATTACCCAGCCTTCCAGATCATCGGGATTTTCCTGCAGGTGGTCCTGCAGCTTACGCACCTGCTGTTCGATCGTGCCCTGATGGCCTTCGGTGGTCATGCTGGCCGCGGAGGCATTCTCCGGCTCAAAACCCACCGCACCTTCGCCTAAATAGGCATACAGGCCAATGGCCACTAACGGTACCGCGATGCCCACAACGATGGCGGTGATGTTACCGGAAAATGCGCGGGTGGCCTTTTTGTCGCCATCCTCTTCCGAAACGTCCTGCAACAAATTTCTTTCCAGGTCCGCATGGGACTGATCAAACTGCTCCTGGGTAATATTGCCGGCTTTCAAGTCGGCTTCCAGTTCCGCCACCTGATCCTTGAACAACAGGATATTGAGCTCCTTGCGCTCAACCCGGTCCTTATCATGCTTTTTCTGCATGAGCGGCGGCAGCAAAAACAAAAGCACAGCCACAACCAACAGCACTACCACCGTGGAAAACACTACCATTATTGACGATCCTCTCCCCCTGTCGCAGCAGAGGTTTTGTTATCTGAATGAAGAATTGATTCCAGTTTATGATGCTCTTCCTCGCTGAGCGGTGAATCCGTGGTTTTGGCGCGGCGCCTTTTCAAATTAACGCCCAATATCAACAATCCACCGACCAACAACAAAAATGGTCCGCTCCACAACAGGTAAGTTGTCGGCTTGATCGGCGGACGATAGCGCACAAAGTCGCCGTAACGCGCCACCATGTAATCGACCACGTCATCGCGGGTTTTGCCGTTGCGCACCATTTCGCGCACCTGATTCTTAAGGTCAATGGCCAGATCAGCGTGGGAGTCGGCAATGGTCTGATTCTGGCACACCAGGCAACGCAGTTCCTTAGTAATGTTATTAACCTTTTTTTCCAGTTCCGGATCGTCCGCCAGGGGGGCGGCCTGCTTGGCGACAGCAGTTGTTGCCGCAACCAGTAAAAATAGAAACATCACAAGGTTTTTATAATTTACGATGAGCATGATTTCCTCACCTCGCTTAATATTGCCAGCTCCGCGTCATCGACCTTATCCTTCTTTTTAAGTTCATTGACTAACGGCATGATACATTGTTGCAGTTCCTTTCGAGTCACCGGACCGATCACCTTGTGCCGGATAATTCCCTGTTTATCGATAATAAACGTCTCGGGCACGCCGTAAACACCGTAGTCAATACCTACGTTACCCTTGGCGTCCACGATACTCACTTTATAGGGATCACCATGCTGGTTCAGCCAACCAAGGGCGGCACGGCGGGTATCCTTGTAGTTGAGCCCGTATACCGGTACGGCATCGCGGCGCGCCATATCCACCAACACCGGATGTTCCTGACGGCAGGCCACACACCAGGAAGCCCAGACATTAAGTAACCACACCTTTCCCAGCATGTCCTTATTGGAAAACTGCTCGTTCATGGCGTGCAGGTTTGGCAACTGAAAATCCGGAGCCGGCTTATTGATAAACGGTGACGGCACTTCCCGGGGCTTAAGCCCCAAACCCACGTAAAGAAAACCGGCCAATACAACAAAAATAACTAACG
>JASFOJ010000200.1:0-7768 GCA_050116575.1 Gammaproteobacteria bacterium
GTGACACGGCAAGTTGAAACAGGTAGCTGTTTCCCTCGCGATTGGCCCGTTTTGCCACCGATTGCCAGACCCGGCGTGCCTGTTGGTGTTGGTTGCGGGCGGCCAACACCGCAGTCAGGTTTTGGGTGGCTGTAAACGTTAATGCATTTTTACCGGCGACACCGGTTTTCTTATGCGAAGCCTTTTGCAACGCGCGTTTAAACTGGTCGATAGCTTTACTGACGTGGTTTTCCTTGTAATTGGTAATGGCCAGTAGCAGCCGGGCGGCGGGATCATCGGAAAATTTGGGGATATATTTGCCCTGCAGGATACCGCGGGTCATAAAAGTATTGTCGTCCACCAGGTAGCCGGCCGCCAGCAGGATATAGCCGTCGCGGTGATCCGGTTGCAGGCGAATGGCTTTTTCAAATTGTTCAATGGCCGATTCAATCAGCTGGTGTTTGCGGTCGGTGAGTTCCCCGATTAATACATCGATGGCGCCGCGTTTGTTGGTTGCCGCCATTAGCGCAGTGTCATGGTGTAGCGCTGTTTCCGACAGCATAACAGGATAATGGAACTTGACCGGTTGACGCCCCCCGGCGGATTGGCTGGAAAGCGTTGCGATCTTGTGTTCGATATCAATTGCCGGTTGCAAGTAAGTCAGTCCGATATTGGCAAATACTGCGGGGCTGGGAAACTCCTTGCCGAAGGCGTTGAAATATTCCCGCGCTTTGTCATAGCGTGCGGCCACAAAGGACTGTATACCGAGGTCAAATAATGTGTTTTGCGCGGCAACCGTGGCCAGCTGGGTTCTGGTGCGCAGTGCCCGGGTTCGAGCTTTGTTGCAGGCGGCCTTTATGCTGTTGTCGCTGGTTTGACGGGTACACGAGACGTTCCACAAGTTCTCCACCCAGGTGGTAAAAAAATCCTTTTGCTCCACGATGCGAAACGGGTCGTAACCGACACTTGCCATGATCAGCAGGCCGTCATGGTCGGCCTGGGCTTCACGGCTTTCGAGTTGCGAAATGGTATCGGGATTGATGTTCAAATCTTTTAATAATTTCTGCTGAATTTCCGGCGCCTGGCTGCCGGCAAGGCGAAGAAACTTTTGGTGCCATAGATCTTCAGCGCGCTGATGCGCCAGCTCATGACCGAGGATAAAGGCCAGCAAATCTCGCGCCGACTGTTTACCGTATTCCAGGCAAACGTCAATGGCGCTGCGGCTGAGTAGAATGTTGCCGTCGGCCAGGGAAGCGGCCCAGGGCCCGGTTTGGGATTTGACCACGTAAAGATTGGGCTCCACGCGGGCCGAGTCCCAGCTGCGCAGCAATACCGAAAACACCGACTGGGCCAAAGCCACCTCGTTGTCGTGTTGAGCATCGATGACCTGCGACTTCCAGTAGGTAATGGACTGGCTGGGGTCCGGCGGCGGTGCCACCGGTTTGGCGATAAGCGCTGGCGTGGCGATCAGTGACAAAATGGCTAGCGCCAGGGCGTAAAAAGTTGATTTACCGAGCATAACCGGACCGTCCAGCAACCTGATTCGATGAATGTAGTATAGAAAAGACACGGCACGGCCGGTTATTTGAATGTTGGGTGGTAAAAATATTAACGGACAGGGCAGCAACGGTGTGTCGTTGAGCCTCAACGAATCATATCTAATTGTAACACAGGGAAATCAATCCGTTATCGGATTTCGCGTTAGCGGCACGGCGCCCGGGCAAAGCGTTTCATTTTTTTGAGGTGTTTCTTTGCCGCATTGGCGGCCTGACAGATTCAGGGCGAATTCGGCATCCATTATCAGGGCCCGTCAAGAGATGCTACTAAGGGGGGCGACCATGGCTACACTGCGATCCGGACCCCCAGACCTCGCCGGTGCTTACGTTGGCACGGTGTCCGGTTTTAAAGTCGGGCCGCGCTAAACTGCGCGTCCCTGATGGCCGGGTGGAGGACAAACACATGCCGGATGATATCGCCCGGTTGCAGTTGCCAGATATGGAGACCATGGTCGTCTTCGAAATAATGTCTTGCTATGCCGGACAGGCAGGTATTATCCACCAGATAAATTCGGTATTCGCTGAAGCGACTATGCGGCGCTGAGGGCTGGCCCGGCGGTTGGATGGGTAACGGCAGGCATAGGTAACGTATACTTGAAAGTGGTAGTTCAATGGTCTGCGAATCAATGACGCGTGTAAGCTGCAAGAGTCTTCGCGGTTCATCTATTTTGGTAATTTGTCCGTAAATGACGCGGCCATCGTTACAGTGAATGTTGATGTAGAAAGGTTTATGCGCGACCAGGTCGAGAATGGATTCGCCCGTTGCATCGTCGCGAATGGCCAGGCAAAAATTACTATCGGCTGTGTAGAAGTTAGGGTAATACATTGCGTGATATCCTGTAGCTATGCGTATGATCAATTGATCAATAAAAGACATCCATGCTGCTGCCGTCGTTTTCGGGTACCCATTCCTGGATGCATTCTTCGCGATGGGAGATATCACCGGTGGTTTTATCGATTGTATAAATCGTTTCAAAAATACGCACGGGATCGGTGGATTCAGTTTGCAGGTTTTCGACACTCGCTTTGATAAGCGTATGAATAATAGTGTTGTTGGTTTCCGATGTATCTGAACTGAGCTGGTAACGTTTTTTGTTGGATTGTTGTTTTATCTTGATCATGTGATCAACTGCCGCCTTGATTTCTTCCATGGCCAGTGGCTCAAGCACAATGGAATGTTGCATTTGGTTCATCGTATCTCTCCCAGGTTGAATGACAACGGTCATTTAGGTTGCAGAGCAAAGTTTAAATCCGTACTGGTCGCGTTGGGCGTACAGGGTCCTGATTTGATCTTCTTCCTTGTCAATGTCCCCCGTCATTTTGTCAACGCTATAGGTCATGGCTACCACGGTGATAGTGTCACAGCTGCCGTCGAATGCCGGCGCCAGTCTGGCTTCGAACATGGTGTGTGCGAAGGTGCCACTGTATTCGGTTACTGTTGACTGCAAAATGGCGGTGCCGTAGTTATTGGCGTAACTGAATGTCCACAGGTATTCGTCAATGGTTTTGACCCGGGCTGCCGACACCGGATTCTGAGTGATGGTGCCCTGGAAGCTGTCGGGGTTGGTGATGTCGACGCCGGAGCGATCCATTACGTTGCTTTTAAAAACCCGGTAATTGTCTATATATTGCGGATTGGCTAAATCCACCCGGGTGAACTGGTAATAAAGATCGGTTTCTGTTGTATCCACCAGTTGTTTGTAGACGGGACGGTTTTGGGCGGCGGTTTCAACCCATTGCAGTGCCTGGCTGAAATCGTCCGTACTCAATTCATAAACCGGCATGCCATCACGATCTGCGGCGGCCACCAGGTCGGTGTTTTTCAGCTGATACGTCGTGTAAAACGCATCATCGGGGACCTTCACCTGGTAAAAATCCTCAGGCGTGCGTTGATCGGTGTAAATGGCTTCGGCGATGTCCAGGTCGGACCAGTTAGCAATATCGCCGTCTGTCGTATCAGTCTGGGAAGTCTGCTGTTGGACGAGGGTGACGCCCTGGCTTGCGGTGTCAGTCCCTTCACCGCCGCCTTGCTGGCAGGCGGTGAGTGCGAGCATCATGCTGAGCCCAAGTATGACGTACAGCGGCGGTAAGGCTTTGTAAAACATGTAGTTCTCGTATAGTGGCAAATGATAAAAAAAGTAAAATCAGAAAAAACAGAAATTATATTAATAATAGCCGGTGACAATAGAGAGTCAACTAAATAACTCTAATAAATTTCCTAAATAATCAATTAGTTATAAAATATTCGAATGGTATTTATACAGGTAATTTTGGGCGCCAAAAAGCTTATGGCGGTGAGACAACGCCAGCGGATTTTGGCGGTCGTTGAGGAACTGCTTGCGGCGTTTTATCAGGGATTGTTCAATAAAAATTACAGCGGATGATAAGGAAGAATGCGACCGGGTTGGCAAAAAAATACTCGTGACAGGGCATCGTCTTGTAAATCGCAGGAGAGCCAGGGACCAGGGAGCCTCGCAATGACAAGTCGAAGTTTGCGTAGCCGGTCACAGTTTTTATCAGGGATCAGTGGGTGCCAAGACGGGGGATCGTTGAGTTCAGGCAGTAACGACGGTGCGTGGGCTGAGACAGTTTATCTTTGTATTAATGGCAGAGTCAGAAAGATCAATGCAAGATGGCGAACGGCCTTATGGTTAATGCCACTGTCCGGTGCGCTTCATGTCCCCCCACTTTTGTTCCACTCCGTAAAGCCATTGCACCATGCCGATAATCCGCCATACAGAATTGAGTTGCCGAAATCCCAGGTTTTCCAACAACACTACCACGGACAATACCATCAGGTCGCGCGGCCGGTGGTAAATATGAAACGAGGTTTCCTCCAGCAGCAGCGCGGTGAACGATAGCAGGATTCCCAGGCCGAACGCGGCAGCCAGTAGTACCACAAAAACATCCAGCGAAATGTACCCCAACACAAAGCCGGTTGTTACCAGGACAAACCCCAGTATTTCGATGATTGGCCCCAGCCACTCGAATACCAAAAAGAAGGGAAAGGATATCAACCCTACGGAGCCCGCCCTGGGATTGAACAGTAAAGATATATTCATAAACAGGCTCTGCGCCAGGCCGCGTTGCCAGCGTATGCGTTGCCGCGCCAATGTGCGAAAATCCTCGGGCGCTTCGGTCCAGCATATCGGGTCGGGAATGTAAGTTATACGATAAGGTTTTTTGCGTGCGCGCATTATGCGATGTAGACGCACAACCAGTTCCATGTCCTCACCGACCGTATCGTGGCGGTAACCACCGGCCGCCACGACGGTTTCTTTGTGAAAGACGCCGAACGCGCCGGAAATAATCAGCAACGCGTTGAACGGGGACCAGCCCAGGCGGCCAAACAAAAAGGCCCGCAAATATTCCACAATTTGAAACAAGGCCAGCATGTTTTTGGGTAAACGGGGGCCGGTCATGAAGCCAAAGCGGGTTTCGCAGCCGTTAACAATACGAATGGTCCCGCCGGTTGCCACCGTGGTACTGTCCAGGATAAACGGCTGCACCGCTTTTTTTAGGCTGTCCTGTTGCAGGATAGAATCGGCGTCCACTGCGCAGAACAGCGGATAACGTGAGGCGTTAATACCGGTATTAATGGAATCCGCTTTGCCGCCGTTTGCTTTATCGATAACGCGCAATTTAGCGTGCTCAGCGGAACGGTACACTTTGTTAACTGGCTGGGTGCCGATCCTCACCCGAAAGGCTTCAGGAAATTCATGCAGGTTGAACGCTTGCTCCAGGACGGCCAGCGTATCGTCACTGGAACCGTCATTAATCACGATGACCTCGAATTCCGGATAGTCCAACTGCATCAGCGCGCGCACAGAGCCAATAATTGTCGATGCTTCATTGTAAGCGGGGACGATCAGGCTCACCGGTGGCATGATATCGCTGGCGCCGTTCGGCAGGATGCTAATGGCGTTTTCTTCCATGTATTGCCGGATATTGGCCACGGCGATCAGGTTCAGCGTGATATAACCCGTATTAAGTCCGACGAAATACGTCAGAAAAATCCATTCGGTGGCGTGAAAAATTATTTCCATACTCATGTGTGGTCGATTTCCGCAATTACGTGGCTCAACATATCGCGCCCGAATTTATCCTGGGTCTGATCGCGTAACTGGCGCAATGTTTGTGTGTTGTCGGAGACCAGGGAGGCAATGGCTTGTGCCGAGCGGTAACGTACCCACCATTCACTATCTTCCAGCAGTTGCAGCAGGTGAGGGATATCATCTTTGTTGCCGACTTTCCCCAGCGCGTTGGCAGCGTGCATGCGCACGTGCCAGCGAGGGTGATCAAGATGCTGGCGAACCAGTTCCAGGGCTTCCGGGTCCTGAACGATATGCAGGCATACCGACAGCACCCGGTCGTCGGTAGTGGTCTTGAGAATCGTGGTCACCGCGTCGGTGATTATTTCGCAGCGCACCACCTCCATGTAACGCAGCAACCGGGTCTGCAACTCGGGGGATGCCCGTTGAGCCATCTCAGCCAATGGCGTACAGACATTGGTCGGACCGGCTAGCGTCAAAGCGTGCGCCACGCTGGACCAGGGCCAGCGCTTGTTGCTGATTAATGTTGGTAATATGGCGTGGGCCGCGGATTTGGGGTCGATTAGCAACAGGGAGCGGGCGGCGGTTAGCGCGACTACCGATTGTGCGTCTTCTACCATAGGCAGCAAGTCATCCCAGGCGGAATATTCACGCATGTGTCCCAGGGTAATGGCGCCCAGCAATTTGTCCTGTAGCTGCCGGGACTTGAGCATCCGCCGGGCGTAATAATCGATACGCAGCTTTTCGGCCAGTTTTTTTAACCTGTCGGCGCTGGTGCCACGCACAATGCCATAAAAGTCATTCCACTCTTTTAAAAAAGCGTAGGTATCGGGGTAGGCCAGGGTCGGGAGGGTGATGCTATCACCCACAACTACTTGCGCCAGAACAGGGTTCCAACGTTTTCGCAGTTTCCCGTGTCGGCGCTTTCTATGATTGATTCTGACCCGCAAAATAATAATTGACAGTGCCAATATGAAAACCAGGATGGCGGAAACAATGCTGATATAAACAGCGACGTTGACAATGGGGTCAGAACCGGGAAAGTAGGCCGATACGAAGTCCATAACGTGAATAAAAAGTCCCTTGTTGCTGGTATTCAAAGAGGTAATTGATAGCCCATTTTTCAGCGGATAACCAGTGACGTCCGCTAAGGGATAGATTCTTGATATCGCTTACCAGCGCGTTTGCCGATCCATCATATTCCAGTTCTTTACCTTTGGACGCTGACAGGCCAATATAACTGGAGGCGTGGTAGTAATACGCGATAGCTAATGAATGCGTCAGTTCGGTTTGCGATGCAATACTGTCGCCATCTATTGCCGTTGAATAGAGCGTGTAGCGTGCCCGGTAGGCTGACCAGTATTTTTCAATTATCACGTTAACCGTGCGGGTATCGACAAATTCGTAGCGCCGGTAGCGCAGGCCTGCCTGGCTGTTCCAGCCTCCGGATGATTGCCGGCCTGCACCAGCATAAGCGAACCAGTGGGGCAGAACTCGGTAAGTATTGCTAATGCCGGCTTGCACGTTGAAAAACCAGTCAGCATTGAGCGCGCCATAGTGGCCCGCCGACAGTTCACGGTCGCTCAAACCAAAGCGGTTGGTAAAGCGCAATTTACCGTAATAGCTGTTATCTCGTGCGGTATTATGACGAAGTGTTATGAAATAACTGTGCCATGAAGGCAAATTATTACTTAAGTCATCATACTTGCCGTTGATTGCAACATCCGTGGACGTAGTTTGGGTGTCCCGGTTGTCCACCGCCGCGTGCGTGGCTAGCCAGTCGGCGTCGGGAAAACGCTGTAAAGCAAGGGCGCGTAAGTGTCGGTATTGTTGTCGTGATGCCGGATCACTGAACTGACTCAGGGTTTTTAACTCCAGTTGCCATACGCTCTCGTAGTCCGGGGCATTGGCGCGGGCTTTTGCCAGCAGGTCAAGGGCAAGCCGGGGACGCTGAGTCCAGACCAGGGTTTGCGCTTTGCCCAGCAGGTAATCGACATGTTCCGGGTATTGTTGCAACAGCTGGTCGTAGGTAGTAATGGCGAGGTGGAATTTTCTCTGCCAGGCATAAACCCGTGCCAGCAAAAATCGGGCGGTGGCGTCAGCGGGATTGGATTGCAGCGCCTGTTGCAGCAGTGATTCCGCGGCAGCGTAATGTTGGGCAGCGACTGCCCGGCGTGCCTG
>JASFOJ010000201.1:0-7665 GCA_050116575.1 Gammaproteobacteria bacterium
GCTCGATCGCTAGAGCGTCATGAGCGAAGGCTGATGATCGATCGGGCTTCACCGTTAGCGGTGACACGCCAGTGTGAATTGTTGTCAATGAGTCGTAGCACCGCTTATTACGTGCCAAAGCAGCCCCCTGCCGAGGAGCTTAACCTGATGCGCCGGATTGATGAAATTCATTTGCGTTATCCGTTCTACGGATCGCGGCGTATCCGTGATGAATTGCTGGATCAGGGATATACGGTCAATCGCAAACGCGTACAACGTCTGATGCGGTTAATGGGCATCGAAGCGCTCCATCCCAAGCCTAAGACCAGCCAGGGGAATCAGGCTCATCGTGTGTATCCGTACTTGCTGCGAGGCATGGAGATCGACAAACCCAATCAAGTTTGGGCGGCAGATATTACCTATTTACCCATGGCCAAGGGTTTTCTGTACTTAGTCGCGATCATGGATTGGGCTAGCCGCAAGGTGTTGTCGTGGCGGCTATCCAATACGTTGGACAGTGATTTTTGTGTTGAAGCGTTGGAAGAGGCTCTAGCGCGTCATGGTAGGCCGACCATCTTTAACACCGACCAAGGGTGTCAATTTACCAGTGAGGCGTTCACAGACGTTTTAAAAGCCGCTCGTGTGCAGATCAGCATGGACGGTAAGGGCCGTTGGATGGATAACGTGTTCATTGAACGATTGTGGCGAAGTGTTAAATATGAGGAGGTATATTTAAAAGCGTATGCGAACCCGAAGGAGACGAAAGAAGGATTGCAGACCTATTTCAGGTTTTATAATCAAACACGCAGGCATCAAGCGTTGTGTCGGCGAACACCGGATGAGGTATACTATTCCGGCATGACAATGCCACAAGTGGCATAATCTCAATGGAGGATTTCACTTAACCGCGTGTCCTAAAATTGGGGTCCACTTCAGGCCTTTAATAAAGCTCGAAATGAAGATATCGATTCATTAAGTCCGTACGAAAAACAAAGCGGATCGGCCGGACAGGAAGAGACTTACGCCGAAAGTATCGCGGAGTACTATAGTGACGATGAGAAATATGCGGAAACCCATCCAAATTTACATAACTATTGGGATTCTGATCCTTTTTAACTTGAATGGTTGCGAATCAAAAGTTATGAGTACAAACGAAGATAATCAGGTAGAGCAAAAAGCTTTTGTTGGCGATGCTGAAATGCTGGATGATGGTACTATTGTCTTGAATTTATTTGCCCAGAAAAATGACGCTGCACCAGGGGCGACTCAATTAATTTATCCGCTAGATCACAAAGATTATAAGGTAATACTTAGGCATATCGGCAATATAAAACCAGGCGAAAAAGTTGGCGTACGACCTTGGCCAGATAAGTGAAAAAGTAATTGCAAAATTTCGATAGTCCCCCGAGATTGATTCCTTTCAAGGCAACATCCAATGGTAGACCCCATGATCTGATCTAAGCAACAGGTGAAGGGCATTGATTTGTCTCAGCCCGTTGAAGTTGTGGAGTTCCCTCCGCCGGACACGATGCAGCAGTATGTAAGGGAAACCCATCCGAAACCGGGTAATTTTTTTGATCCTGTTGGCGGTCAGTCCGCAGATACCCTAGATATTAGCGGCGAAGGCAGGGTATCGAAAACCTTTAAAACTTCTAAGGGCAAAGGGCCAATGTCTACGTCAGCTCCCACTAAGGATGATTGGACCAATGCGGATAATCCGGTAATGTGTAAAGAAGGTGGTAAGCAAATTATAGTTGGCTCGGATACCAAACAAAAATTCAAACCCGTATAAAAACATATTGTAAATTGACTTAAATGGCCGACGTTAAAAACACCATTCAGTTTAATAAAGAGCTTGAGAAATGCATCAAACAAGTGTCGGGTATTGATCCAAAATTCCGCGATCGGATGATTGATTCTATTGAAGCACAACTGGATTATTTGAAAAACTGGTTCAAGAGCGGCTGTGACCTTAACGATTGGAAACTAAATGATCTGAATTTTGGCCGGTTGGCGGGAAAAAGTATTGATGACTTTGATCCACAACTGGGCGAGGATTTGGTGGATCTGGCAAATTATGTTGATGATCTGTTGCAGGGAAATCAAGAAATATAAAGAATCCGCATAACCTTTGCTCCTCTGGTTTGCGTACATTTGTTACGAGGCGCTGGCGATCGATCATAAGTCGCCTGATAGCAAGCAAGACAGCACTCACTGGAATGGTTGTTGATCAGTGTCATAAACACGTTGCCCGATATCACGTATAAAAACCCTTATCGTGTAATTTCAAATCGGGCCAACTAACGATGCATACAGCAGCAGGCGCCAGTGAGAATTTAATACCCCATTCCAGAACGATGAAACGGATTCGTTCGACCATCCTCATCTCTCTTGCAATGACTATATTGTGTACACCCGTTTACGGGGAATATGGTGATGTTGTTTTGAACAATACGTCCAAAGCGGCCGGCATGAATCCAGTGATTTTTCCCCATTGGATACATCGGATGAAGTTTAGTTGCCGCGCTTGTCATGAAACCCTGGGATTCAAGATGAAAGCAGGGACTAGCGGCATCACGATGCAAAAGATCTTTCAGGGCGAATATTGTGCTGTTTGCCATAACGGTAAGGTGGCTTTTGATACGTCCCAATGCCAAATGTGCCACTCGGGGCGTAAGGAACTGCCAACCCAGGTCCATAGAAGTACCAGCCAGACGTTGGTGTCTCCCGTTGGACCGCCGGCGAAGGATAAATAATATGATTGAATATATAAAAAGATTATTGCTGGTCGGAATCGGATGCCTGGTATTAACGTTTTCCAGCATGGCCGTGGAAGCCGCGGATCAACCGATACCGATTAACCGGTTATTGAAACCCCATTCGCAGGAAAATCGGACTTTGAAGGAAGACGGTATTCATGACCCCGCAAATCCAGCTGTGGCCGGCAAACTGAAAGATCCCACCCAGGTGTTGCAGACACTGGTTTCGGCAAAAAACGGTAATTTCGTGGACTGGAATGCCAGTCTCGAGAAAGGTCTGATTGCACCGCAATACGATTCCCAGGACAAGTCCATGAAACCCATGATGATGGACCTGGACATCACGATAGACGTGAAGGGCAGTGCGCCCAACGTGGTATTTCCTCACAGCGCCCACTTGCAATGGCTGCAGTGCAACAACTGCCATCCCGCAATATTTCAGGCCAAAAAAGGCGCCAATCGCACCAGTATGGACAAAATTCTTCGTGGCGAAAGTTGTGGTGTTTGTCACGGCAGCGTTGCGTTCCCCATCAATAACTGTGAGCGTTGTCACTCCCAAAAAAAAGCGTCGGCGTCAAAGTAATACTATACTTATTTACCCGACATTTTCAGGCTGTTTGTTGAGTATTATCGAGCCCGGGGGTATCCGGCATTTTTCTGTATTCGCATCTCCTCTATGAATACCAAGTTTGTATGGCTGGGGACTTCCCAATCATCACGGGAGCACGTTAAACTAGAACAGTCGAAGTCTTGATTTTATTGTTTGAGGTATAGTAACAATAATGAGTTTAACGACAAAAATTACAGGATAGAGCACAATGACAAACGACGAACCTAACGGCGGAAATGACGATAACAAGGATTATATGGGGAATGAAGACGAATCCTATAGCCAGGAACCTTCACCTGCCGAATCATCTGGATTTGAACCGTTGCATAAAGAAACCCCGGATATACTGGAGGAAGCCGACGAAATTGATGAAAATTTAACCGGTGGGCTTGGTAGCCCCTTTAGCGAAGAAAAAACCAGTATGGAGGAAGAATCTGCTGACGAAAGCAGCGAGCCTGTTGAGCCTGCCAGGGAAAGATTTGGCGCTATCGAGGCGGATCGTCCTTTCGGACCTGTTGGTCAGGAAGAGCCCGAAATGGAAATTACCACAGTGGGGGATGAGGAATCATTCGGCGAAATAAAAGCAAAACCGGCGCCTGCCAAGAAACCTAAAAAACGCAAGCCGGCGGCAAAAGCCAAGAAGAAATCCACTAAAAAGAAGAAATCCGCCAAAAAGGCGGCCAAGAAGAAATCTACCAAGAAAAAATCAGCCGCTAAAAAGAAAAAGGCCCCTGTGAAGAAGAAAGCCAAGAAAAAAGCCGCGAAGAAGGCCGCTAAGAAAAAAGCAGCCAAAAAGAAAGCAGCCAAAAAGAAAGCAGCCAAGAAAAAAGCCACCAAGAAAAAGGCTAAAAAGAAAGCCAAGAAGAAGGCTGCTAAAAAGAAAACGAAAAAGAAAGCCGTGAAGAAGAAAAAAGCGGCTAAGAAGAAAGCAGCTAAGAAAAAAGCCAAGAAAAAGGCGACGAAGAAAAAAACGGCCAAGAAAAAGAAAAAAGCAGGAGCCAAAAAATCTAAAAAGCGCCGTTAACCGCTAATCGCTTGCTTGGCCAGCCGATCGATAAAGCGCATTCCTCAATTTCTTGGGGAATGCGCTGTCGGCTGCTGCCGTAACACCACACTATTTTCGAGAGAGAAGTAAAACCCATCGCCACTATTGTAGGCGTATTAGCGATTAACGTTGTGTGCGCCATAACGGTACGAGTACAATACATATACAACATATCCGCACATCACATCCCAGGTTAAATTCCATTCAACCCCATCGCCATTCCAACCCACGTTGTGTCAAACACAAAATACTATTCAACTGCGCCAGTGCTTACTACAGCCCACACAAGCCATAGGTTTCTACCCGCGATCGACAATATGATGGGGAAATAAACAACGTGATGGTTGGTTAAACAAAAAGTGGTATAAGGTTTTGTGACTCACCAACACTGCAACTGATCTGGTCTACACTAAGAAAGTCTGGTCCTCTATATGCATATCAGGAAGCTTGGTCGTTATAACAACAATGTTCTAAAGATTACAACATTTTTATAACAACGACGTATTTATAAACGCAGTAAAACGCGATGGCACAATATCGCAATCGCGAGTTTATTGGTCAAAAAATGGCGACAGGGCAACGACATATGGAGGAGTTTTATGACAACAATATTACAGCAAGTAAAACACATACTAAGTTATTCCGGCATTTTTTTGCTATTAATGCCGATGGTGGTATATGGGGATCAATTATACATGTTGAGCCAGTCCGGCGATTATATTGGCCAGGGACAGGAAATAAATATTGATTCCACTACGCATACTTTCAGCGTCCAGCGCAACTATGACAATGGCGTGTCGATTACGGTCAACGGAGCAACGTGGTGGTATCTGGATTTTGCCGCACCAGGCGATGTGGATTTAACGCAGGGACTTTATGAAAACGCGGCGCGTTTTCCTTTTCAATCTATTACCCAGCCGGGGCTTGATATCAGCGGCAATGGCCGGGGCTGCAATACGCTCACCGGTGAATTCACGGTCCTGGAAGTGGCATACAATAATGACGGAACCGTCAGTCAGTTCGCGGCCGATTTTGAGCAGCATTGCGAAGGGGTTGAGCCGGGCCTATTTGGCGCCATCCGAATTAACAGCAACGTGCCCGTTGATGTCACGATTCCGGCAGCGTTCGCCAAAGCCGGTGATGACTTATATGCTATAGACAACCAATTGGTGACCCTCGATGGTTCCGCATCGTATACCAGTGATGGCAGCGTCATTACCGCCTATGAATGGAATCAAATAAGCGGGACTACTGTCTTGTTGGATGATCCCACAGCGGCGACGCCTTCATTCACGGCACCGGTTGTTCCCCTGGGCGGCGTCGATCTGGAATTTGAGCTGAAAGTGACCACCAGCAGCGGTGCGGTTGGAACCGACGTTGTCAAAGTGGGTGTCAGTAGTAAAAGTGACCCCCAAACATTCATTGCCATGGATAGCGAGTCTGGTGACTATATTGGCCAGGGCGATCAATATTACTTCACGCTCAATGACGGAACTATCGTTCAAAGCAGTGCGGATCTCGATACCGTACGGGTAATTTTTCAGGGTGGGGATAGCTGGTACTACAATTTCGCCGCTCCCGATGGCACCGGATTGAGTGAGCAGCTCTACGTGGGTGCAACCCGTTATCCGTTCCAGGATCCTCAGGTACCGGGTATGGACGTTTACGGTGCCGGCAGAGGATGCAATACTCTGACCGGTTCGTTTGAGGTGCTGGAGATCACCCGAAACACCACGAATGATATTGAGACGCTGGCGGTGGATTTTGAACAACACTGCGAGGGACAGGATCCGGCGTTGTTCGGACAGGTTCGTTATAACTACGTCGATCCCAGTGTGCCCACCGCCAATGCCGGGTTGGACCAAACCGTCTATAGCGGCCAGTTGGTTACCCTGGATGCGACGGCGTCCAATGACAATGATGGCACCATTGCCGCCTACCAATGGCAGCAAATTGACGGCACTACGGTCACGCTGGAAGGCGCAGACACCGCGGTTCCCACGTTCGTGGCACCGCCTGTGCCGTTGGGCAGTACGCAGGTTGTGACATTAGAAGTTTTGGTGACGGACAATGAAGGCTACATGGCCCGCGACACGGTGACAGTCTTGGTAGAGGGGGTCGATCAGCTATCGTATTGCGAATCCAGTGGTCAGAATACCTCCTTTGAATGGATCGATGCCGTTTCACTGGCTGGTGACAACCGTGCATCCGGCAATAACCAGGGTTATGCCGATTTCACCGCTCAAGCACCGATTCAGCTAAGTCGTGGTGATAATACGGCGATTCTGACACCCGGTTTCAATTGGGGCTCATATACAGAACACTGGAGCATCTGGATCGATCTTAACCAGGACGGTGTTTTCGGCACGGATGAGTTGCTGTTGCGTGATGCGTCGCGCTCAACAATTAACGGGACGGTGACAGTCCCGGCAGATGCCGCGTCCGGACCCACGCGCATGCGGGTCAGTTTGCGTTACAACGGCAAATCAGCGGCATGCGGTACATTTTATTATGGGGAAGTAGAGGACTATACTGTCATCCTGCCCTAATACCTGATCAGCCGGGATAATCGAACGGCACAGCGTGTTAGGCAACGATGTGTTAGGCAACGATGTGTTAAGCAACGATGCTACCTGACCGGCTCCGTGGGCAATCCTGGGGCCGGTTTTTTATTTATACGTTAAAATCAGGCTATATGTGACTGTATTTACAGACAATAACAAGCTGCCAGTGGGCAGTGGTTGCAATTTGTTCAGCGCCCGGAAAAGCGATATAATTGATCTGCGTGTTGTCCCAATGGCGCTCGCAGCTACCCGGATGTACAAGCGTTAATGGTGACTAGAACTTTACCTTCCGCGCCTGTCAAATTGAATCAAGGCATTCAATTACACGTAAGCGTTTGGTGAATCCAGTCGGTGAATCAAAGTCCTCATGGTTTTCAAATATAACATTATCACTGTCTCGGTAATAACGGTCGTATTATGGTCTGTACCGTTAGTGTCCAGTGCCGGCGACAATATAATTTCGGCGTCCATGGATCGGCACGATGCATTGCTAGACCGCTATCGCCAAATTGAACCGGATTTAAAACATAATCAGTACGGTGCTCCCATATACATTCAGTCCACGTTTGGTGACGAATACTCCCAGGGTGATGTGTATGCGTTGGTAGGGCACGAGTTTGCGGCAGTTGCGCAAAAACTAAATTCTCCAACCCAGTGGTGCGATGTGGTATTGCTGCATATTAACGTAAAAGGATGCAACGTCGATCA
>JASFOJ010000202.1:0-7549 GCA_050116575.1 Gammaproteobacteria bacterium
AAACTCCGTGCCGGGTGCAATAGTCAACGCGGCCGATACCGTGTAATTGGCACTGCCCATCAAATACGGCACATTCAATGCTGGCCAGGTCTGATCCGTGTTAATCGTACTCGACGATGTCGTTACCTGTATTTCATCCTTGTCATTATTCACGCCATTGCCGGCATAGTCCGAATTAGGGTCCAGAGCGCCAATCAGATTGGCCGGTATTTCCACAGGGTATTCGCCATTACCCGTAATCACCACATTGCTCAAACCATTCACACCCAGGTTGGTATAAGGGTCAATGGACAATCCATAACCAAAACCATTGCGCAACGTCGTGTTACTGATAGCAAGGCGGGTGATACTGGAGCTGTTGGCTGTTGTCGTCAGGTTAGCGCTGGTGGCACTATCACCGCCATATTCGATAGTCAGGTAATCCAGGGCATTGCTGACATTGTTGGTGTATCTAAAGTCTACGCCACCCCAACTTCCAGGCGTCTTGTTTACACCCGTAAACAGGATCGGCAGATCAGCTGTACCAACAGCGGACAGCGCGCCGGTCGCGGAAATATCCAACGAACTTGAGGATTCAAACATAAGGGTCACACCCGGATTGATCGTCAGCACGCCACCCGACACAGAAATGTTACCTGTGACCACTGTACACTGGGAAATTGTAGTTGATGTCGTGACATTGCTGTCCAGTACACCGGGGCAAGCTGCATCTGATATAGTGACAGTCGCATTGGTCGTCGCACCCGCAGATGTATTGGTGAAATTCGACAATGACAACAATATGGTTTCATTATTGTCGCTCACCAGATCCGGCTGGATGGGTATGCGAATGGTTTTGGGCGCATCGTCCAGTGTGCCCCAGCTCAAAACGCCACTCACCGGCGTGTAATCCTGCTCTGCCGTCGCTGTTCCATCGCTGGTAGCATATTCAACGCTTACCGCCGCGGTGTTATCGCCGCTACGATTAACGGTAATCACGGCAACTGCGCCCGTTTCTGTAACCTGATAAGTCGCAGCAGAAAATGAGACAAATGAGTCGCCTGCGGGCGGCGGGTTGGTACCAACATCTGTAGTTGCGCATGCCGGATCACTCGCACTGGATGTATTACCTGCGCCATCTCGTGCCACAACCTGGTAGCAATACTCCGTATTTGAACTCAAGTTGTAATCCGTATGGGCAGTTGATGTAACGGATGCGACCTTTTCAGTAATATTGCCGATGGGACCGCGATAAATATCAAAGGCAACCACGTCGTTAATACCTGACTGGATCCATGTCAGCGAGATTGTATTGGGACCCAGTGACGTCGCCGCCAGTGCGGTGGGCATATCCGGAGGGGTGTTATCGTCCGCCGTGGTTTGAGCACACGGTTGCGGTGTCTTGGCCTGTGGCGACGGCGTTCCAGCGCCATCAAACGCCTCGACCGCATAACAATAGTCCGTACCTCCCACTAATCCTGTATCGGTGTAAACCGGATAAGGCGTGGTCGCAACCAGTTCACCGTCGCGGTAGACATTGTACCCTGCAACCCCAATATTGTCTGATGACGGATCCCATACAACGACAATATCCGTGGCGCTGGCTGGAACAGCCCGCAGGTTTTGCGGCATGGTAGGCGCCTGGTTATCGGGCAATGCCAGATTAGTATCAAGACCGACACTGGATACAATTTCGTTTTCGACGTCGGTTGCCGGGTCAGTTAACGAAATGGTGAAATTATTATTTATTATCACGACGAGACTAAAATCGAGAAACTGATCAAACCCCTGCCCGTTGGCATCAAAATCCGACGAGATTAAATCAAAGTCTGTGGGTACACCTTGCTGAATGAGCGCCTGTGCAATTAAATTTCTAATTGCCGCCTTGATCTCATTCACTTCTTCCGGCGTTGGCAAATTGGAAAACGCGGAGTTGCTGGCAAACTCAGCGTCGATGTCCAGGCCCTGCACCTTAAACCAGTTACGGATGACCAGATCGGTAAAGGGATGAATATTCGTGGTGCCGGAATCGCCCGCAATACTGTATAAGCTTTTACCATTAGGGGCGTCCACCTTCAGCAGAACGGACCCGGTACTGGGAATGGTTAGCGAGTATTTGCCATTTTGTTCTGTCGTTCCAGAAACCTTGTTTCCATTGCGTGATTTCGCCGCCAATGGCGCTAGACTGATCGGAGCCCCCGCGGCAGCAGTACCCACTATCGTTTTGGGTTTTTCACCTGTACCAACAATGTCACCGTCATCGCCACCACCACTGGAACAAGCCGCTAGCAGCAAGGCAAATGCCATTAAGATCATTATATAAAACCGTTGCAATTTCATTCGTTCCTCCCAGAATCACTTTCAGATTCAAAATAATAGATTCCTACGCCTATGCGCCTGGTTGGCTCATCGGCTTTCACTCCATTGCTGCTTGTGTGCTTTGCTAACCAGCGATTGTAGTCAAGTAATATGGATAGGTTTTTTTTGCGGCTGTATTGTTCGAACTTCTTGGCAATGCTTGTTGGTATTCTATGATACACCACTTGCCGCTGAAAACGTGCGTTATCTTTATCATTTTCTATGTTGAAAACTGCGGTACTTAGCAGATCCGACGCGCAGGTTGCAATGATGTTAATTTGCTCCGGTTCGCTTTGGTCCGGAATATATGCGCGATGACTGAGCTTGACTGAATGTTGATCCGGCCAATTGATTGCACCTACACGTTCCAATTCTTCCAGAATCGACCCCATGGTGACATCACCACCGTACCGTGCAACGAGTTGTTCAAAACTACCAGTTGGACCTTTTAATGGGAGTACTTTTGGTTCGTTGTTTTCAGAACTAAAATCCCCATCCCGTAACCAGGCACTGATAATTCTGGAAGCACGGTTCGGCGTGGCTTTTTCCAATGTGGGTGCTTCCTGCTCAAGCTTTTCGGCAATGCGCACGACTTCCTTGCGGCTGAGCCCTGTTAACACCGCTACCCGGGAATAGGTGGTTTTGCGGCTGGGAATCGAAAAATGCTTGAACGCGACCTCGACGTAGGCGCGCTTTGCCAATTCCGAAAACTCTCCGTGTGAAATATCGTGGCGCATAAGAATCCGTATCAATGGCTTGAGTATCTTTAGCGTTGCTTTCGCAAGTGCAATTTTGAGTCGATCAATGTTTACTGCATCCATGAATTGGGATAATAGAACCAATTAGTTGACTAGTCAATATGGTTTATTGTTCTTTTTGGACCAAAATTATTGACTATAAATTTACAATTACCTTATTAATCAATGATATCTATATTTCGATTAATGTGATATTCGAGAGTGTTAGATAAAAACCTGTTACAAATTCATACCTTGAACGGGAAACATAATTATGCGCCCGCTACTATGAAGAGGACGCTGTCACCTTGGTAGCGGCATTGAATGAATAGAAGAGGAAATTAGCGGCCAGGCATTTTGCCGAACTGACCGTTATGCGGGTAAATTGCTCCCACATCATTGTGTTTCGAACAAGCAGCTTAGAAGGTCTACTGCCTGGTTTGCTGTGTGGTAACGGGGTTTACCATCGGAATTGGTCGGTGACAGAAACTGCGAGCGGCAATGGTCGCCCCGTTTATTAACTAATTGATCACGGCTACTACTACGGGGGTGATCCCGCATTGGACGTTGGACCGGCTACACCGCTCGCTGAAACGCACATGTAATTTTGACAGACCGGGAAGCATGACAATTCCATACTCACATTACACAGCAGCGCTCAACACAATCGTCTCTGTTTGTTACTTCAGTGCAGTTTAACCTGCGGATCGATCCCCTTGCGCAAGAAGTGAAGGAAGGTAATAAGGATAGTGCGCGGCCAGCCATAGAGTGCAGCCTGATGCATCTTGTAAAGGGAGAGGTAAACAAAACGCGCAATGCGACCGGAAACCATCATGCTGCCAACTAATCCACCCATCAAACTGCCGACGGTACTGTAGTGTCCCAGGGCCACCAGTGATCCGTAGTCATGATAGGTATAGTCAAGCGGGGGCTGTCCGTTGAGGCGGTGCCGGATTGTCTTGGCAAGAACCGATGCCTGCTGATGAGCGGCCTGGGCGCGCGGTGGCACAGTATTACCCTGCTCGTCCAGCGGACAGGCGGCGCAGTCACCGATGGCAAAAATGTTTTCGTCACGGGTTGTCTGCAAATTGCGCTCCACCACTAATTGGTTAATACGGTTCGTCTCCAGTCCGGCAATATCCTTGAGGAAGTCCGGCGCCTTGATACCGGCGGCCCAAACCTTGATAGCCGCGGGGATAACGCCACCCTCGGCGGTCACAATCTCCCCTTCAGTAACCTCGATGACACGCTGATTGACATGAACCGTCACACCGAGCCGCGACAGTTCGCGTTGCGCTGCATCGGACAAGCGCTGAGGCAACGCAGGCAGAATGCGCGGGCCCGCCTCGATGACATGAATCTTGATGTGCTTGTCCGGATCGATGGTGTCGAGACCATAGGCAGAGAGTACGCGCGTGACACGGTGGATTTGCGCCGCCAGTTCAACCCCGGTGGCACCGGCACCGACGATGGCCAGATCCAGTTGCCCCTCGGCAATCGGCTCACTCTGGCTATGCGCTCTGAGCATGCAGTTGAGTAACTTCTTCTGGAAGCGCTCAGCCTGGGGGGTGGTATCGAGGAACAGACAATGCTCCTTGACGCCCTTGATCCCAAAGTCGTTACTGAGACTGCCAACGGCGATCACCAGGGTATCGTAATGGAAGCGCCTTTTGGGAATAATTTCCTCCCCTTCCTCGCTATAGGTCGCGGCAACACAGGCCTCCCGGCGCTCACGATCCAGTCCGATCATACGACCGAGGCGATAACGAAAGTGATTCCAGCGCGCCTGCGCCAGGTACTCCAGCTCATCCTCAGCAGAATCCAATGTACCGGCGGCAACCTCGTGCAGCAACGGTTTCCAGATATGGGTGCGACTGGCATCAATAAGGGTGATGTCGGCCAATCCCTTTTTGCCGAGCTTGTTTCCCAGTGAAGTGGCAAGCTCTAGGCCGGCTGCGCCGCCACCAACGATGACGACCTGGTGTGCTTGGGGTTTCATGTTGCGTCACGGTCTTTTCAAATGGGTATTCGCTATTATATAACAACCGTCGCGACCAGTTCCCTATAAACGCCAAAAATCGTTCAGGTAATATCTATCTCAGAGACAGAAAGGGTACGCTCAACCCAATCGGTGAATAGCCTATAGTGCCGATCACGTACTTCTTCTCCACTGTGCATAATACTTTTGATATCGACAATATGTCGGCTGTTATGATACTCATCCGGCAAGCCAATCATGTGACCAAACTCGTGAATAGCCCCGCGCTGCCTGCCAACATAGGATAAATCCTCGCTATCCAGATGCACATTATTCCAATCCGGCTCTATAAAACTAACCTTGAATTCTTCCGGCGCAATTTTGGCGACTGTTATTTCCCAGTGATCAAACATCCAACCACCTTTCTGGATATGAAAATCAAATGCCAATGTCACTGTATGGCCAGTTTGCAGGGAATGTATGATTTTATTGCCCCAGACATCATGAATGACATTTTGCCATTCATGAATAAACTGATCTTCCTCGTTGCGGTCCCATCGATGCGGATGATTGTCTTTGAAAAAGAACTGCAATTTCATGAATACCACTAACTCGTAATGGCCGTCGGGCAATTGGTACAAACGTAAATCGAATGCATTATCGATATCCATTGAATCAATACGAGCGGATTTTAGTTCGGCTACAAGTTGTCTCATTTTTTTAAATCTTGTGCGTTTCCAACAAAAGGACACTACGAACAGGACATAGCTTCCAATTTACCATGAATGGCGACTTAAAATAAGAGGAACCTAAACGCAGCTATCGATAGAGTTCGACAGCTTGGTCACATCATTAGACTTATTCTAATGCCATTGAATGCTCAGGGCACGGCTCCATGTCTATGGCACTTAAACGCAGCATTTTGTAGGCAAAAACACACGTTTAAGGCAAATCCGTAGCTAATTTTTAAAGCAGAATTATGAAACATCAATTGGCCACGCAGGTGCGACCCCGATCTTTGCCCGATCTTTTATTCCAAACATACGAGATTAACAACATCTTCTGACATCACACAGATGGTGGACTTTATCACACAAACGCTTTCGTTTTATTCACCGGCAATTCTACAGCCCCAACTGTTAATAAGTCACAAAAAATAATGCTATCTGTCAATGCAATGTAACCGGAAAAGCGTAAATATAATAATGTGAAAGGAACCAACAATGACCCAATTCAAAGGAGATTGATCATGGCTAACGTCGAAATTATTCACAAAAATGCCGGACATATTGCCCTGTCCGATCATCATACTGAACAAGAAGAATTTGTAGTAGATACTACGGAAATAAATTTAAGCAACATAGTCGATGTTGAGCTCAGAATATATTTTAACAATCCCAACATGGCGGGCAGAGATCTTTTAATAACCATGAATCCGGGGAGTGATCCTGCGCCATTTACAGGAAAGCCCGTTACCGCAGGCAAGCAAACAATAGTATTAACATCGACCGATTTTCCACATACGCCTTACGATAATTACTTAATTGATTATCTGAAAGAAAATGGGCAATTAACTGCATTCATTGATTTGGAACAAAGTGCTGATGAAATATACTACCTTGGAATGGATCTAAAAATTATCACATCCAGTTGTACGGGATGGCGCCGTTGGTTTTGTTCGCTGTTATGCGGAAATTGCTAAATGGTCATTGTTTTGTGATACATATTCAACATACGAACGCATGCCCTTGGGTTCGATGTTGAATGATCACTTTTGAACCATAAAGTTGGGTTGCGTAGAAGAAGAAGAAAAAGTAGCCCCAAACAATTGGCGCGTTGACGACAGAATCACAAACACAAAGCAAAACAAGTGTGATTTTAAAAGCGCTTATAACTTATGCATTCAACGGCTTGCGTGAGCCCAATTCGCGCTACGTAATTGATCTAGGGGATGCCACCAATTATAGTGCAAGCGGACTGGTGATGGTAATTTTGACAGGTGCGCCGCTACCACTTGTTCGGAGTGTACAGATCAACCCTTCAAGTGCGGCAACTCCATGTATTGTCCCTGCAATTTGTTTTCTCGTGGCTGCCGGACACGTCGCTTTTAACCTCACAACTATCAATGGGCCACGGAACCAAGAAACAAAAGTTCTAACTCAGCAGCAACTGCTATCATCGCCAAAAATTCAAAAAATGACATTGATGCTACCGAAAAGCTAGATTTAACGATAAACAATTGTGGTTTTTAATGTACGAATTGTCATTTTTCGGTATGGTGGACAGACTCGACCGATTCACTCTACGCCCTCCCCGATACAACTATTGATCGCGAACGCAAAAATTAACTGCCTGTCAATGATTTTATATTTTAGGACTTCAAAAGCTCTGATCCAAATAACATCTAGTTAAGTTTTACAGCTTTTACAATGCCTTTGTTTTTCTGTTTTCGAGAATCTTTAAACACGCCATTTCATAGGCGAAAACATATGTTCAA
>JASFOJ010000203.1:0-7473 GCA_050116575.1 Gammaproteobacteria bacterium
TCGCCCGAGATGACTCGGCACAGCCACCCTGGTCAATAGCCACATCCACCAATACCGAGCCGTCTTTCATGTTTTTCAGATGCTGGTTGGTAATCAATTTTGGCGCTTGCTTGCCAGGTATCAATATCGCGCCGACGACCAGATCGGCCGCCGCGGTTAATATATCAATAGCATAGGCATCTGAAAACCGGGTTTTGACGGCGGGACCCATGACATCGTCCAGGTAGCGCAGACGATCGATATTGGCATCAAGTATCGTAACATTAGCGCCCAAGCCGATGGCCATTTTTGCCGCTTCCGTGCCAACAACTCCACCGCCGATAATTGTGACATTGGCAGGAGATACCCCCGGCACACCACCCAATAATGTTCCATTGCCGCCGTTCGCCATCTGCAAGGCATAAGCACCGGCTTGAATGGACAAACGTCCCGCAACTTCGCTCATCGGTGTCAACAGGGGTAACCTGCCGTTGGCGTCCGTAACAGTTTCATAGGCAATGCCGATAACTTTGCGCTCCAACAACGCCTGTGTTTGTTGGAGGTCCGGGGCCAGATGTAAATAGGTAAACAACACCTGGCCTTCTTTTAACAGGGGATATTCGCTGGGCTGTGGTTCCTTGACTTTTACGACCATTTCGCAATCGTAAATACCATTAGCATCGGGAACCGTGCTGGCTCCAGCCTTTTCATAGGCCTGATCGCTAAAACCAATCCTGGCACCCGCCCCGGCTTCGACCAGCACCTGGTGGCCAGCATTTACCAATGCATTGACACCTGACGGTGTTAACCCGACCCGATACTCATGGTTTTTAATTTCTTTAGGTACACCGATTTTCATGTGTGGCACTCCTATTCATACCCGCATAACCACCAGACGTGATCACCCGTTGAAAAAATCCAGCATCAATAACGCCTCGGCCTGCGAGTAGCAGGCTTTGCGCACCGCGTTATCCAGTTTCGCCACCCACTTATCAGGAATGGCAGTCAATCCATAATAACTTCCGGCGATCATGCCAGCGATTGCGCCAGTGGTATCCGCATCGCCACCGCGATTGACGACATTAACCAGGCATTCTTCGAAGGTGTCGGTGGTAAAAAATGCCTGTAACACGGCCTGCATGGTTTGCACGATATAGCCGCTGGGCATTTCCCGGCGCTCTCCAACGTAACTAAATTCCGGAAATTGCTGCAACAGCTTTGTAACGACACTGTGTTCGATAACGGCCTTATCAACGCCATCCAGTCCCGCATGGATCATATGGATAACACACTCGGTTGCAGCATCGGATAAGGGATTATTGTGGGTTACATGGGCCTGATCGCGGGAAGCAATTGTTATCACAACATCATCAGCCAACCCGTACGTTGCCAGTGCCACTGGCAGGGTGCGCATACAGGCGCCATTACCGGCGTCGCTGACGTTTTCCGGCATATACGGTGTGCCGCTATAGCGGTAATGGACAATACCGCGCTTAACGGTATTTCCCACATCCACCGGTTCGTTACCCAGCCATTCACTGAAAGCTTGCGCAATCGCAGCGGAATCGATACTGCGCATTTTGAGTATGGCATCGCCAAGGGCCAGCGACATCGTTGTGTCATCGGTAACCTGCCCCGGCTGCAACCCTAACCAACCGCCACCGATTATCGTATGATGCAACCCAAATCTGGACTGGATCTGGCGCGGCGACATAAATTCCACGGTCGCCCCCAGTGCGTCACCAACGGCTAGTCCCAGATAGGCGGCAGCAGCCCTGGTTTCGACGGGTTCGGTGTAATGGCGTTGTAATACGGCTACCATGGCGGTTATTCCTCAGGACCAAAACACACTTGATAGTCAGCACAAACATCACAGGACGGCGCCCGGCAAACAAAGGTTCCATCCCGTTCGCACAGTTGCTTGTAGAGGAATTTTTTCCATTTCATGTCTTTATTATTAAGCCTGGCCAGTTTCGGGAAATTCAGCGTCAACACCTCTGTCAGTTCTCCGCGGGACCATAAACCCAGATCCTGCCACAAATGGTCCAGCCCCATGCAAGCCGCCGCCACAATTTGCGCCATCAACGGTTCCGATACATCATCACCGGCACGGAACTCCACCATGAGATTGACAAGGTCTTCCCATTCGGGAATGCGCTCCCGGTCAAACTCAGGTTTATTGCTGACTTCTATGAGAATGCGATTTTCGACGAAATGGCGCGCCACAAGTTGATGAAAGTCGTCTCTACTCAAGCCGAGATTGGCCGGCAGGACCCCATCGCCACTGATCCACGACGAAAGTATTCGAGCCAGATAGAAGTCGTTCGGGTAATTACCCCTTGCAGACATCAGCCGGTCGAAACAGGCCTGCTTAGTGCTAACCTGTACGGCCTTATCTGAATCACGCTCGACCACTTCGACGGTTTGCATCAATACTCCTTACGAAATAACTTTGTTTTCGATATTGGTCATATTTGTCACGACGTCATTTACAATGATCGCGCCCCATTGTTTCGCTAGGCATTAGCCAGTAGCTGGTCAGTCATTCGACGCGGTAACCGATCTTTCATCCGTTCAGCGGTTGCAACAGACAAAGACCCCAACAACGCCCTCTATCAAATGCCTACTCGTCAGTATCGCTGGCCGTACTCGCATGTACTCTTGGACAGTCTTCCAAATTCTCGTTTTGCGAAATGTCGGTATCCAGCAAAGCCTGTACTCGTTGAGTTTCGAAGCCAACGACTTTTTGGTCACCGATTTCCATTAACGGCCGACGGATCAGTAACGGATCGGACAACATACAATGGATCGCCTGCTCTGCCGTCAGCATGTCCGGTTGAATGTCGCCGGATTTCACCGCCGGCGCGCTTTGATTAAACCAGGCGCTAACCGGCAAATTGTTGAAAAACGCCAGTAAGCGTGCCGCTGTCCAGGGTTCCGTCAACAAATTTCGTTCCTTCAATCGGTAGCCGGCGTTTTTCAGTAGCTTTTTTTGTTTGGTATTATTGATGCAGCCTGGTTTTTCGTAAAACACGATATCTTGCATAGTAACCTGCCACACAGCTTTACAGCGCAACGCCAGTTAATTTTTATGTATTCTTATATATCCGGCGCGTCATCCACCGGTATGCAGTCATGCCGTCTTCCGGTCCTGCCCGTTATCTGCCTTTTGCACCTGGTGTTGATAGAATAAAAATGCACTGTGGCGCCGCCAGGCGCGCGGAGATATTCTTTGCCGGCCTCCGTAATCCGCAAAGTAAAAATCATTTAGCTCCTTGTGCCTTGCATGCCGGGCTTTTTGCTGTTGGTAACACTCGACAGCCGACACCATATTTTTGCTGTTGCTACCGTTTGATATTACGTTACTCCCCACCGAAACGACGCGCCGCAGCGTTCGCATGGCATTGGAGATCCGGTGTCGGAAGGCAGACGCTGATGACTGGCAGTCGGTCGATGAGCGTCGGTCAATTTCAAATGTCTCTAAAGCAGCTTTAAACATAGCGGCACCTCGTTTACAAATGAGCAGTAACGTATATCATGGAAGCACTTTTGCATTTCTCAAATTCCTCAATGAGCCTGCAGCTCCTCCATAGCCTGAGCAAGCTTCTCCGGCGGAATATTTGTCAATGATCCCGCTGGGTTCATTGGCTCGCCAACACTGCTCAGGATAGCCCCTTCGATCGGACAAATACTGGCGCACTGGGCGTCGGCGTAGTCACCCTCACACTCGGTACACTTTTTTTCATCAATCAAAAAGTGCGGTTTTGCCTCGTAAATCGCGTTACTGGGGCACAATGGTTCGCAGGCATAACAATTTACACATGTTTCAACAATTTTTAATGCCATAATAACTCTCCTATCAGGCCGTCACCTTTTCTTCGTCGGCGGGTGCTTCATCCAGTTGACCGTTTTCGATCATTTCTACATAAACGGCCATTACTGCGTCCTCAATGGCTTCCATGGCGTGTTCACCATTGGGCTGAATGCCGGCCTCTTCCAGTTGGCTCCAGGGCTCATAACCGATCTTGGAGCACAACACCACTTCACATCCCTCCAGTGCTTTAATGGTCATACCCAGCACGGTTTCACCGTCGCCGCAGGTATCTCCGCCTGAACAGTAAAGATCGGTTTTGCGATGACCAATAAAGCGTGCACCGTCCTTCGATGCTTCGTAGACCAGGAACTCTTTGGCGTGGCCAAAATGCTGATTAATAACACCACCGCCGGTTGTCGCAATAGCCATCAGAACCGGACGATAGGTTTTACCTTGCTCGCCAAATTGCACCGTAACGACTTCGTTTTCTTGCTTGGCCGCCTGCTTCGACTCCAGCTCTTGCGCAATCGCTTCATGAACCCTGGCACGTTTTACCATGGCGGCGTCGTAATCGATCTCCATGGCATCGATTTTATCCAGGGTAAACTCAGCGCCGCGGTCTTCACCCAGCAGGCCAACGGCGTCCGCACGGCACTGGCGGCAATGACGCATCATGTTCATGTCGCCGGAGCAGGCATCCTGTAAAGCTTGCAGTTCTTTTGAGCTGGGGCCGCGCTGACCCATAACACCATAAAAAGTGCCATGCTCAGCCTCGGCGATCAGTGGCATAACGTTATGCAGAAAAGCGCCTTTGGATTTAACGATGCGGCTCACTTCCTGCAAATGTTCATCGTTGATGCCCGGGATCATTACCGAATTGACTTTAACGAGAATGCCGCGTTCCACCAGCATTTCCAGGCCTTTCTGCTGTTGCTCGATGAGAATTTTGGCACCCTTCACGCCATGAATACGCCGATTATTCCAGAATACCCAGGGATAGATTTTGGCGCCGATTTCAGGATCAACCGTGTTGATAGTAATGGTCACATGATCGATATTGTGCTTCGCCAGTTCGTCGACGCTGTCGGGCAACGCCAATCCATTGGTTGATACGCACAATTTTATATCCGGTGCCTCAGCAGAAAGACGGCGAAAGGTTTCAAAGGTGCGCTCGGGGTTAGCCAGAGGATCACCGGGGCCGGCGATTCCCAATACTGTCATTTGAGGAATATTAGCAGCCACCGCCTTGGTCTTCTTGACAGCCTGGTCGGGGGTCAACAACTCGGAAACAACACCCGGCCGCGATTCATTGGCACAATCGTACTTGCGGTTACAGTAGTGGCATTGAATATTACATGCGGGCGCAACGGCTACATGCATACGGGCAAAATAGTGATGCGCTTCTTCCGAGTAACAAGGATGGTTATGTACTTTTTGACGAATCTCTTCAGGCAAATGATCCAACTGGTCGTCTGTACTTCCGCAGGACCCGGCGCTACAACCACTTTTAACTTCCGCCTGTTCTTCTTCTTGCCCCAAAACCGTTAATTCCATAATTTTCTCCTAAGCATCCAGAATATGCTGTGTTAATCTGTAGTGATGCAGATCACTAATGATCGTTGAATCAAATAAGGTACACTGGCATCACTAAGTGCAATGCCTGTGCCTAAATACTAATAGCATGATAAACGATTGATTTTTATAGAAAGGGAACGGTGAGCAACTTAGCGTTGTTGCAAAACATACAGAGTAAAAAACTGCATTTGTAGGATTCGAAACAATACCTTACGGAAGGTGTGGTAAGGATTTTATGACAACAGGGTATGAACTGTTAAAGCGGGTAGGAAAGTAACATCGCTTTTAAGCCATGCGGTCATCTAAAATTATTCAATGCAATGCCAGGTATTTTTGGGACATACTTGGCAACAACATGGCAACACGTTAGATATGCCGCATTTTGATATTTAACGTTTGTATACGATAGGCAATCTGCCGGGGAGTCATGTTGAGCAACCTGGCGGCTTTCGCCTGCACCCAACCGGTTTGTTCCAGCGCCGCGATGACGCGTTCTCTCTCGTCCAGATCAGGATCGTCCAGATCTATTTTGCTTTGCGGTTGCGCTGCAGCCGTCACGTCCAGTTTGTCTTCCAGACCGGCAAGACTGATAGCACCACGATCAACTTTGCCATCTTCGCTCATAATGGACGCCCGTTCCAGGGTGTTTTCCATTTCACGCACGTTGCCGGGCCAATGGTAACGCATCAGCATGCGAATGGCGCTGTCGGTAATTTCCAGGGGCCGGTTCTGGGCTTTGGCTATTTTGCCAATTAAAAACTCCGCCAGGTCGGGTATGTCCTCACTGCGTTCGCGTAACGCCGGTATGTTAATGGGCATGACATTCAACCGGTAATAAAGATCCTCACGAAACTCGCCGGCTTCAACTTCGCTTTCCAGGTCTTTATTGGTGGCGGCGATTACACGCACGTTAACTTTCAACGTTTTGGTACCACCCACCCGTTCAAATTCGCCCTCTTGCAGCACGCGCAACAGTTTTGCCTGAAACGTAGGGGATATTTCTCCTATTTCATCGAGAAAAATCGTACCACCGTCGGCTTGCTCGAAGCGGCCCTTTCGCATTGAAACCGCGCCGGTAAACGCGCCTTTTTCGTGCCCGAACAACTCCGTCTCCAACAGGTTATCAGGTAGCGCGGCACAGTTAAGTTTTACGAACGGCGCATTGGCACGGGGTGAATTATAGTGAATAGCGTTGGCAATAAGTTCCTTACCGGTGCCCGATTCACCACGAATCAATACAGTGGTATCCCACTTTGCCACCTGGCGTATAAGTTCAAACACCCGCTTCATCACCGCGGTATGCCCTACCATGTTGGAAAAACCATAGCTGCCCCGGACCTGGCGTTTCAGACTGTCTCTTTCACGCATCAGGTCACTGCGTTCTTTTTCCACTTCCCAGGACAGACGCACCGCCTGACCGATAAGATTGCCAAGCATTTCCATAAACTGCGCGCGCTCGGTTAAATAAGAGTCTGCGGCCTGGTTAGGCTGCGCCGCCAATACGCCGACCAGTTTACCGCTCACACGAATCGGCACGCCGATAAACGGCAGATCCTTATCATAAAGACCCAGCCGCCCCAGAAAACGCGGCTCATCGGAAATCCGTTTCACCACGACGGTACGGCCTTCTTCCAATATGGAACCGACAATACCTTCACCGGAACGGTAGCGGACTTCATCGACATTCGGATCACCGTGAACCGCGCTCAGCAGCATTTCCCCCTTATCGGGTTGTACCAAGCTGACCATACCGTTACGCAAACCACCTTTTTCGTGTATTTGCAGTAACACGCCCTGCAGGGTTTCACTCAGATTCAGCGATTGGCTTAACACCTGGCTAACGCGGAACAAAGTATCGAGCTCCGCGGCCAGGAGGTCGCTACGGTCGTTTATGTCGATGTATTCAGTGGGTTCCAGGGACATATTCTCAATCATTCGTTGGCGCTTCTCGTTTTCTTAAACTTCAGTTCTTGAGCAGGGGAAGTTCTACAGTAATACGGCATCCACCCTTGCACGCATCTTCTATCGTAATATTTCCCGCGTGATCATTGACGACCTGTTGAGCCATCGCCAGCCCCATGCCGGCGCGCCTGCCGCCGTTACTT
>JASFOJ010000204.1:0-7410 GCA_050116575.1 Gammaproteobacteria bacterium
CAGCTGTCATCATTAAACCGGTGAATGCAGACGACGAAAAGAAACAGGTAGAGAAGAAGCAAGTAGAGCCGGTTGAGCTGTTGGTTGACTTCAAAATAAAAGGTAATTATACGGGGTTCACCGACCTCGGAACGCCCATATATACCGTCGGTGGTCCCGGATACGCACCGAAAAAGATTTTCAGAAGCGGAGAGATCTCAGACAAGATAAAACGCAATCGTCAAGTCGCGGTACTCGAAGGTGCACAAATTACCTTTACCGATACAGCCACTGATCCCGTCGTACGTTTCACCTGCATCCCGGGAAGCTGCAAAATGAAATTCAAGGACGGTTCAGTACTGGTATCGGATGCCGGCGTTGCGCTGGAAGGCCGCGCTATTAATTTTTGGGGGCCGGTGATCAAAAGCCCGAACTTCGATCCCGTCAACGGTATTATCCCGGTGCGCATTCTTGGCTGTGGAGGATTAAAAGAAGTTGCGGGTAAAGGGCACCTGGCCAATATGGTGGGTTCCATCTGCTTTAATGGCATGTTGAATTTCAATCAATTTGATCGGACTGTATTGACCGGTTCATCCAAATGTACGCTGGCCCTGCATACGCCGATGGATCGTAAAAATATTCCCTAGTACTTCAGTAGAGTTCGTTTAGCGGGGTAGGGTGGGCATTGCCCACCCTGGTTACTACTATCGGAAGATCAGTTGGATCAGTTGGGCTCGGACCCCTGTAAGTTATTAATTAGCAAAATAAACAAGAAAATTTTAGTTTCATTTAAATGCTTAAAACGCCTTTTTTGCGGTTTAAAAAGGGCATTTAAGAAACAATAGCGTAGGGCGAGTTTATGGCCTATGAGTGCATCGCCCCAATTGTGACCGAATCAGCGTCTCAAACAGCGAGTCATGCGCCCACAGGGCATAAACCGACCATGCTTACTCTATCAATTGATCGTAATAATCATGTGCAGCTTGTTGCGCTACTTCTATTGATGCAAAGTCCTGTGAGCGCCATTCAGCTACATTATGGTTAAATATCTCGATGATCCATAACCCTGTATCGGGATCTTCAGAATATCGCGCCGTCCATTTTTCACCCAGCTGCTCTTCGAAAGTCCCATCAAGGTGTTTTACGATCGTATTGTTCCCTTCAGTAAGCATATGCGTTATTCAGATGGTAGTTGCTGTTCTTCCATGTGACCTTCTGCATATTCATCACCGGGTTCTTCTGATTCCTCGTTATACGACGTTTTTTCCGGTGGTCTGATTTCCTGCATAGGTTCATTCCAGTCTTCCGGGTTGGTGTCGGTAACTTCAGTACCAAAGTCGTCTTTTTCGGTAATATCAACTGCACCGGACCAATTCTCGGGAGCTTCACTGATTTCAATATTTTCCTGATACCAGTTTTCCAGGGAAATTTCTTCTACGTCACCGTCAAAATGCTGAACCTCGACAGTGCCCGTATCTTCATCAATTGCCACAACCTGAAATCGTTGACCCTTGTCGGTGTGAACGTACCACTGTTCTCTAATAGGATCGGCTTCGGTAGGCATGGGGTTCTTCCTGCTAAATGTAATAAAACTCATGTTGCCTCTATTCTTCGAATATATCATTGATACTGGTCAAATGAAGTATTAATCAATAAATGTATATTAGCGACGAGATAAAACCGCCCCGACCAAATTGCATGGCATATTATCGTAAAGTCTTTCGGCTACAATCGCGACGAAGCAAAATTTGAATGCACGCCTTTTTATCGCCGAGATATGTTTATTCTCCAATCACAGGCAGCGAGTTTGCGGCATCCAATAAAACCCAGAGTTATACTTAAAGAATGACCGATAATAAAAAGGTAACAATAAGACAAAAATGGTCTGTTAATAAATGTCAAGGAGGAACAGAAAATGTTGAACAATCGAGTACGCTTCTCAAGCGCTATAAACTGCCGTCGGCAATTTTTCTTGTTGTATCTTGTAGCGTTCGCTTGTTACACCCAGGCCGCTATCGCTTACGAGGTTTCCGGTGTCAATATTGACCAAAGCAACGGGCATATCTCCTGGGCCGCGGGCGGTGTGACCTGGTACGCCGTCGTTGAGAAAGATTCCTACTTTGGTGAAAGCATTCCTGTTATCAGTGTCGACCTGGAAACAGGAGATGAAACCGCAGAGCCCGCCATGCCAAACTGTTATTACCGTGGCACTTTATCAGACGCTACATGGAATGTTATTGCCAATACCCAGGCGTTTATTAACCTTTGCTATGGTCCGGATCTTTTTACCGGCTTTGTTTCCAACGATTTCGGGGTGTACACCATCGAAAAAGACCCGCAAAACGCCGGAAAGTTAGTGATGGAACAGGATGATCCCACGACACCCCTCACCACACCTAATGAGACGAACACCGGTAACAATGGCGGCAACGGCAGCGGCAAGCTTTTAGAGCCCGATATACAAGTTCCAAGAGATAGTACACCAGACGAGTTCCCCAGCGCAGAAATACTCGTGGAACCGTCCTTCATTGAGACATTTGGTAATCCCGGATATATGCATCGCATCGCCGGGACATTGGCATTTGCCAACTTTATCTACCAGCAAAACGGCCTGCGGCAAATACATTTAATCAGTGTCGACCTGCTAAGTGGGCCTTTGAATGACAACGGCGCACAGGGTGGGGTAAGGCATCATCTGCAAAACCTGCGCGCCAGTACCGTACAGCACGGAAGCGCGGACGTTAGCATATTAATGGTCGGTGGCGATATAGATTCAACGTATTTGTGGGGTTGGGCGATAGATGCAAACGCCTGCGAACTGCAAATCGCTGAAGCAGAAGACGAACCTATTAATACCAAGGAAATTGGGAAGGCAGCAGCTTTTGTAGTCGATTTACCATCACAAATACAAAGAGGCTGGATATTCGCCCATGAATTCAGTCATCTCATTGGGGCCTCAAAGCACATCGATGGTGATCCTTTGTTGGACGGCTGGTTTCTAAACATCGCTACGCTCTCCGGGTATACCGCAGGGTGTGGTGCCATAACCCAGCTGTACCATTCCTGCGCCTATGACCCAAAATTCAAAAAGGTCACTGATTTTTACGCTTGTGAATAGTATCAAGATATTTTAGTAGTATTAGAAGGGCTCGGACCCGTGTGAATTATGGGCCATTGGATAAAGACGCCAAATGGACCGGCAGTCTGGGAGTGGGCGGTCAGTCGTTTGTCACTTATCTCAAAAGGCAGTTGGGGATGAAATCCAGGTGCTGGCAAATAGACTAAGATGGGGGTAGCTATATGTTGCGCGAGTCCGAGCTTTCTTACCTGTCTGAGTTGGCTGCCGGTGCTTGGCAGCAGCCAGCTAGACTTTTTTTACGAATTCCGATTTCAATTTCATGGCGCCAACACCGTCAATCTTACAGTCGATATTGTGATCTCCTTCAACCAGACGGATATTTTTCACCTTGGTGCCGACCTTGACGACCGATGATGATCCTTTGACTTTAAGGTCTTTGATGACGGTAACAGTATCCCCGTCGTTAAGCACATTACCATTGGCGTCCAAAACAACCGGTTCGTTCTCAGCGCTTTCGGCCGCCTCATCTTTGGCCCATTCGTGCGCACATTCCGGACACACATACATGTTTCCGTCTTCATAAGTATATTCTGAGCCGCATTTTGGGCAATTGGGTAAATCACTCATGTTAAGAAGGGTCGCCCATTAGCCAGCCAGAGTCAACCTTTTAGTGGTAACTAACCCGGTATTCATCGTGGCGCCAGTCCGGCCGCAAATACTAACCGTAATGGAGCCCGTTGAAAATCGGCAACGATTACACCTCGTTCAATTAGAAGCGCAACAATTCGCCCCCTAATTCACGACAGGGAATTTCATCCTGGTCGTTTGCGCTTCCCCGTGTGTAGAGTGCTTTATCTGGGCTACTTGCCCACATTAAAACCGTCATTGCAAAATATTGTAGGCTCGGACCTATGCAACTTATTAAAATATTGTAGGCTCGGACCTATGCAACTTCCTCAGTAGGGCTCGGACCCGCGCAACTTATTAATTAACAACAATAAACAAGAAAATTTAGCCCCATATAGACCCTTAAATCGACCTTTTTGCCCCCTAAAAAGGGTGTTTAAGCAAACCCACACCCGTTTCTACTATGTAGCATTTGCCATCCAATTTGAGATGAATATAATCCTACTGCTCGTGCTTCAATGACAATATAGACTGAGCATAAGGACATTATCACATGCCAAGAGCGAACCGCTTTTTTATACCTGACCAGGTATTGCACGTTACGCACCGTTGCCACAAACAAGACTACCTTCTCAAGTTTCATAAAGACCGCAGGAACTGGATACGCTGGTTGTTCGAAGCCAGAAAGCGTTACGGCCTGCAGGTGCTGAACTATATGGTGACCGCCAATCATGTGCACTTATTGGTCAATACTACACAACACAATACCCTGCAGTGCAGCATGCAACTCATTGCCGGCAGGACCGCACAGGAATACAACCAGCGTAAACACCGCAAAGGCGCCTATTGGGAAGACCGTTATCATGCCACGGTCGTGGAAACTAACGAGCATCTGTGGCGTTGTCTGGTCTACATAGACCTGAATATGGTGAGGGCAGGGGTAGTGAAACATCCCAGTGAGTGGCGTGACTGTGGTTATCACGAAATCCAACATCCGCCGCAACGACGCCGGATTATTGACCGCCAATTATTGATGCGATTGCTAAAGATCAAGAGTGAGCGCGAATTACAGCAAACTCACCGGCACTGGATTGAAGCCACGCTCACCAGTGGATCGTTAGAAAAAGACACCAAATGGTCTGGCAGTCTGGCTGTGGGCAGCGAGGAATTTGTCACCAGTATCAAGGGGAAACTGGGTATTAAATCCAAATACCGGCAAATAGACCAGGATGCTGACAGCTATGTATTGCGCGAACCTGATCTTTCTTATCAGCCACTTTTCGAGGGCAAAAACGGCCATTTAAGCGTAATAAAATAGCGCGTAATCACAGCAATAACAAAATAAAACAAAAACATACGCAGGTCCGGGCCCTAAGCGAGGCCTATTAATATCAAGCCCGGTGCAGTTACTTATTTGGGTAGCTATAAGGTTACCGGAATTGACAAAAACTTTTTTAAAACCGATACCTTTGAAATAGAGCCCAGTAAAACGCCGACAAGGAGCAATATCTTAAGGCATCTCAAAGATGCCGCAAAAGGAACCGGTTGGGACCGGCGTTTTGCAGGTGCTATGTCTGTAGAGTAAAAATTGCGCTCGGACCTGAAGTCAGTAGGGCTCGGACCTATGCAACTCATTAATTAATAAAAATAAACAAAAAAATTTTGCCCTCTATAAGTCCGTAAATCGCCCTTTTTGCCCGTTAAAAAGGCCGTTTGGCAGTGGGGGTCGGCAGTGGGGGTCGGACCCATGCAAGTCGGCAGTGGGGGTCGGACCCACGCAACTTATTAAATAATAAAAGTAAACAAGAAAATTTACCCCCCAGATAGAGCCTTAAAAGGCCCTTTTTGCCCCTGAAAAAGGCCGTTTAAGAAAAATGGCCGCTGTTCCCGTTTCATTTCATTTGCGATCGTTTTTAAGATGAATATAATCCTACTTCTCGCACCTCTATAGAATTATTTTCTTTTTACTGTGGGTGCGCCTGTTAGCGATCAAGGGCGAGCGTGCCTTGTTATTGCACCAGCGCTGGTGAGTTGAAATCACGATTGCCAATGAGTCGTAATAAAGAGTTGCCTAATGGATATCTAGGTTTGGATCCCAAGTAATGAAATTACACATTCTCAGTGACATTCATATCGAGTTTTCGCCATTTCACATTCCTGAAACGGATGCGGATGTTGTCGTGCTCGCAGGTGATATCGGTGTCGGACTGGAGGGCGTGAAATGGTCGATTGAACAGAATCTGGGTAAACCGGTAATCTATGTGCCGGGAAACCATGAATACTATTACCAGGATATTTCGCTGATCGATCAGCTGAAAGCACACGCCACGGAACCCGTCATCGTCATGGACAGGGACGAATGCATTATCAATGGCGTGCGGTTTTTAGGTACCACATTGTGGACGGACTTTGCATTATATGGACACACGGAACGGTTTTTTGTGGCCCGGCAAGCGCGGAAAAACATGAGCGATTTTTCCGTCATAAAAAATGGATCCCGAGCTTTCACCCCGGACGACTCCATTGAGCTTCACTATCACTGCCGCCACTGGTTAATGCGCCAACTCGACAAGCCATTCGACGGCAAAACGGTGGTGGTTACCCATCACGTACCATCGCCTCAATCAATTGCCCCGCGATTTCGGGGCGACCTGTTAACACCTGCCTTTACCACGGATCTTGAATACCTCATGGGCGGTGATCGTGTGTGTCTATGGATACACGGCCACACCCACGACGTGTTCGACTATACCGTCTCTAACACCCGTGTCGTGTGCAACCCGAGAGGGTATGCGCCTTATGAAAACGGCAATGGTTTCAACCCCGGCTTGGTTATCGAAATATAACGTTGTACAAAACAGGGGTGTCAATCAGATATAGCCGAATCAACTTAACCCAGGGCGTAGCGGTGTAGGGTAGGCACTGCCCACCAGAAAAGGGTGGTTCAACGCGCCAAGCGGTGGGCGGTGTACCGTCCGGGTATAACCGCCCCTGCACTTAAAGCCCCATTTTGAGGTTAAAAAAAGCTTTTTAAGCTTCAATAACCACCAGTTATCGAGGCAAATCTATTATAAAGCAACCGTATACGCAGGTTAGATAATCATCTAGCCAGCCTCCCCGGTCAGTGCGTACACTGACCGGTGAAGCGGTGTAGGGTGGGCACCGCCCACCGGTTGCGGTCGAATTAACCCACCAAGCAGTGTGTTTATGTCCGGTGGGTGAAATGCCCACCCTGCCACCTGTTACGGATTGCTGGTCCCGCTAACGTTAAACGTCACCGTACTCTCGTCCGGATCGTTGGACGGGATATCAAAACTATCATTGAATGTCCCTGCCGTGGTGGGCGCAAATTGCAATGACACCGTGCAAATGCCATGGGGTACCAGAGATTGGTTCGAGCAACCGTCGTTCTGAATACTAAACGGGGCACTAAGTCCGTTAACGCCGCCAATGGTGCCAATCAATAGATTAGCGGTTCCACTATTATTATAAATGGCAATTGACCCATTGGCAGTACCACCCATAGTAGTAGTTAAAAAGGTTAGTTGCAGGTCGGTGGCGGGATCAAACCCGTCCGTGACTAAAATATCAGGAACGGTCGTGTCTCCCGTGCTGCTGACGTTCACCGTCACCGAAGGCTCGTCCGGGTCGTCGGACGGAATATCAAAGCTGTCAATAAACGCGCTGGTCGTTGTCGGTGCGAAATGGACCGTTAAAGTACAACT
>JASFOJ010000205.1:0-7392 GCA_050116575.1 Gammaproteobacteria bacterium
CAGGTTATCAAGCTGGGTGAGCCGGGCTTCGTGTTCCCGAATTTGACGTTCAGCAAGTTTATCGACATTTGTCATGTTATACCTCCGGCCCTACAGGCCAATGAATGTATCGAAAAAATCAATCATCCTGGTTTATCTATTATTAAATATGATCAAAGATGGGTTCTCACTGATATATGTCAACTATCCCTCGCTAATTCAAGACTAGCATTTTTGTTGAAATTAAATATCGCGCCAAAGTTAACTGTATGCAAAATCATGAAATTGCCGATAAACTCCGCGAAATTGCCGATTTACTCGCAGAGCAACAGGCCAACCCGTTCCGGGTAAATGCTTACCGGCGCGCGGCCACGGTAATAGACGAGTTATCGATACCGCTAACCACGGTGATTGAAGACAAAGGTTTCCAGGGATTACTGGATTTGCCGGGTATCGGCGAAGGTATAGCGCGCTCAATTTACGAGTATATCGCCACCGGTCGTATGAGCCGCCTGGAAACCCTGCGCGCCGGGCATGATCCAATCGCCTTGTTTGAACAGGTCCCTGGTGTGGGTTCCAAGCTGGCTCATCAAATTCTTGACGTCCTTCATATCGATACCCTGGAGGCCCTGGAAGTGGCAGCACATAACGGGCGGCTGGAAAAGGTACCCGGGTTCAGCGAAAAAAAAGTTGAAATGATCAAGTTGTGGTTGTCGCAGGTGCTGGGCCAGCGCCGGCCGGGCCAGCCAGACCGGCAAAAAGCCGCGGAACCACCAGTTGCCTTACTGCTCGATATTGACCGTCAGTACCGTGATAAAGCCGAAGCCAATGAGTTACCCACAATTGCGCCCAAGCGTTTCAACCCAAGCGGCAAGTCCTGGCTGCCGATAATGCATGTCACCAAAAAGGATTGGCATTTCACCGCGTTGTTTTCCAATACCGCACGCGCGCATGAGTTAGGCCGTAGCAAGGATTGGGTGGTGATTTATTTTTACGACGAGCAGCATCATGAAGGTCAGCACACGGTTGTCACGGAAGGGCGGGGCCCGCTGGTGGGAAAACGAGTGGTACGCGGCCGGGAAAGCGAGTGCCGTGATCATTATTTTCATACGGTGGCCCACCACTGACAAAATCAAATGAACCAGGCCAAATAACGCTCGTCGCTATATAAGCTGTGCCGTTGTTTTTTCCATGTTAGAGTATGGATTCTGCGAATCAGTTGGGGACAGCACCTTGCAGGCATTGGTCGATGTCTTGTTTGTGCAGGGTTTCCTTTTCTTCGAGGCTGGCAACCAGCCGGTCAAGTTGTTCTCGATGGTCCTGGATAACTTTTCTTGCCTGTTCTTCGGCTTTTACTAACAGCTGGTGAATGGCTTCGTCCACCACTTCGGCGGAGTGTTCGCTGTAATGGCGCGGTTGGGCGATTTCACGACCGAGGAAAGGATGCTCCTCGCTTTCCCGTAGATCCACCGGCCCAATTTCCTCGGACATTCCCCATCGCGATACCATGGCTCTGGCCATAGCCGTTGCCTGGTGAATGTCATCATCTGCGCCGGAGCTGAGGGTACCCAACAATTCCTGTTCAGCGGTGCGTCCGCCCAACATTACTGCCAGCCGGTCCCGAAGGTAATCTTCCGGCAGGGTGTGGCGTTCGTGTTCCGGTAATTGCTCGGTAGCGCCCAGCGCCCGGCCATGGGGAACGATGCTGACCTTGTGCGGTTTGTCGGCGTTGGGCAGGACATAGGAAACCAGGGTATGGCCTGCTTCATGAACCGCCAGGCGATGCTTTTCATCAGGCTCGATCGCCAGGGTGCGTTCGGTGCCCATGATCAGTTTATCCCGGGCATCGTCAAAGTCGGTGGTCGTGATATGAGTTTCGTTTCGGCGAGCCGCGATAATCGCAGCTTCGTTAATCAGGTTTTTTAAATCCGCACCGGAAAATCCGGGGGTGCCGGCGGCCACGTTTTCGATGTCCACGTCGTCGGCAATCGGTTTGTTTTTCATATGCACTTTCAGAATTGCAATCCGATCATTGCGGTCCGGTAGATCCAGTGTGACATGTCGGTCAAAACGGCCGGGGCGCATCAGCGCCGGGTCAAGCACGTCCGGCCGGTTGGTGGCGGCCAGTACCAACACGGTTTCCCGCCCGGTAAAACCGTCCATTTCCGCCAGTATCTGGTTAAGGGTTTGTTCGCGTTCATCGTGTCCGCCGCCCAGGCCGGTGCCGCGTGTTCTGCCAATGCTGTCCAGTTCGTCGATAAACACGATACTGGGCGCGTTTTTCTTTGCCGATTCGAACAGGTGGCGTACCCGCGAGGCGCCCACGCCCACGAATACTTCGATGAACTCCGAGCCGGAGATGGAATAAAAAGGCACTCCCGCTTCGCCGGCCAACGCCTTGGCCATCAATGTTTTACCGGTTCCCGGTGGTCCCATTAGCAACACGCCTTTGGGTATTTCGGCCCCCAGCTTGCGAAATTTTTCAGGGTTGCGCAGATATTCCACCAGTTCGCTGACTTCATTTTTCGCATTATCCTGGCCGGCGACGTCATTAAAAGTAAAGCCCGGTACTTTGGCTTCTTTCGTGGAAGTATGAAGAAAATCCTGCAAATCGCCCGGTCCGCCAATCCGGCCGCCACCTATATTGCGCATGGCTCGGCGGGTAAACCAAAACATAATGCCGATAAAGATTAGCCAGGGTAACAAGCCTAAAATCACTTGTAGCAGGGTGTTCTCGCCACTGCTGGCGCTGGCCTTTATTACCACGCCGTTTTTTTCCAGGAGTGGCAACAGGGATTCATCACCAATGTCCGGCACGCGGGTCGTGAATTTTTTTGCCGATTCGCCTTTGGGCCCGATGGGGAGTTCACGATCCAATTGCCCCTGAACCGTTTTGCCTTTCAGCTCCACTTCTACAACAGTTTGATTTTGGACGAGGTTTTTAAACTTGCTGTAAGGGATGCTGTAGCTGGGCGCCTCCCCAAAGGGCATCATGCGAAACAGTAACAACAACAGTAACAGTGCTACCGCGAATAATATCCATTGGCGGAACAGATTCGGTTCGGGATTCGGGGTCGGTGGTTGTTGTGTCTGTTGATTCATAATTCAAAAACAGTTTATGCCGTCAGTGGCGGAAAATGAATAACCCAGATCAATATCCAGAGCGTTAACACAGGGTTAACATATATTTACTCGGTTTCCAAAGGCGTTTTAACGTATACGTACAAAATTGTCGATAATATCGGATGCGACATATTGACGGGAACCGCCGTCTTTTTGGTATTCAAAGCTGTCAATTTTCCAGCCGTTTTGTTCATACACAAAATATAAGGTGATGCGCCACAATTGAACGGTCCCGTTAGGGGCGTTCGTACGGTTATTCGATGTTGAGGGCGTGTCCAGAACAGCGATGAGCTCCAGAGCCGGCGAGTTGTTGACACAGTGTGCCCGAAAATCAAACACAATCACGATATCCATGGCAGTATTGAGATTATCCCAGTAGCGGGCCAGGAACCGGCCGCTGGCCGAAGGGCTTTTCAACTTTTTTAACCGCCCCATATAATATTGATTAAAGACGGTGGAAAAATAGGGCTTAAGTTCATCAATGTGGGTTGCAGTATTGAGGTGTTGGCGGTAGCTTTTAAATGCGCTGTACATTGCCTCAGCGTCGGTGCGACATGCAGCCACGGTGAAAGGCGATGCCAGGATCATCGGCGCCAAGACAAGCGTCAAGACAATTTTCCTGGTTATGCAATGATGGTATTTTGCCCAGCTCATGGTGCCCTTTGTTGTTGTTTCGATTGCTTATTGCGCCGTAAACAGGTTTATATCACATTATAGTGATATGAGGCCCAGTAAGCGATGGTTACAAATCTGCAATAAAATTAACCGGCGTCGCAACTAACATTGTCCGCCCCGTGTCATTGCCCGGCCCGTGTTATTGCAATAACCGGATTAAGAGTTACGCATCGCGCAATAGTGCGATAACACGATATAATGTCAGTTATGAGATTTTTCCAACGTTTAGTTCATCATTTTGGCCTTTTTTTTGTATTAACTGTGGTGTTTACGCTGTTTCCGCTAAACAGCGGGTCGGCGCAGGGGACCTTGCTAACTGGGGTCGACGACACGGCAAAACTGCCATTTTGGGAGTGGCGAACCGATGTCGTTTCCTTACGTTTTGTTCAGCGTCTGCCCGACCAGACCCGGGCATTTTTTATGGCGCGTGGATTTGGCAAACAGCACGCGGAGCAAATTGCCCAAAGCTGTATATTTCAAACGGTTTATAAAAATATTTCCATTCCGTCTGCAGAGCGTATCATTACCTACGATATGGCGGACTGGGAAGTTATTCACCACGGTCAATCCCGGCGCGTAAAAACCCGTGAACAGTGGGTACAACAATGGCAGAATGGGAAAATATCCCAAGCGTCACTGATTGCCTTCGAATGGTCATTGTTGCCCAGCCGCCAGCGCTACCAGGCCAAAGACTATAATTGGGGTATGATATCCTTTAATCTCCCACCGGGATCAACATTTGACTTATTGTTTCGCTGGGCAGAAGACGGTAAACAAAAATCCGCCCGTATAAAAGGAATCGAATGTGCGCCGGACGTGCATCCGGATCCCAAAGAGTCGCTTGGTTAATATAATGTGTTCCGCCATCCATCATTGTCAAAAAGCGCTGTTTATCGCCGTTGTGGTTATGTTGTGGTTTACGGCGGTTTCAACGGCTTATGCAGAACAGGCGCAGCCTCTACATGCAGTGACGGGTAAACCCATGGCCGCCAATTTTAATCTCAAAGATATCCACGGCGAAAGACACGTGCTAAAAAATTATCGCGGGCGGGTGGTCATTGTGAACTTCTGGGCGACCTGGTGCCCGCCATGCCGTTTCGAACTGCCGTCCATGGAACGTGCCTATGCCCAACTCAAAACAAAGGGCATCGAAATCCTGGCGATCAACGTCGGTGAGAGTGAAGATACCATTTTTACGTTCACCGCCGATTATCCGGTAACGTTTCCATTACTGATGGACCGCGACTCAGCTATTATCAATCAGTATCCCGTGATGGGGTTACCCACAACATTTGTCATCGATGGCAAGGGTAGATTGGTATACCGGGCGATAGGCACTCGTGATTGGGACAATGAGGCATTGCTGGATCAAATAATAAGACTGCAACAACCGTAGTTATGAAGGGTAATGGTGGATTTTTTGAGACAGAGCTTGAAATACGGGTTCATAACCTTGTTCAGTGGTTACCAGCCAGATTTTTTCTACCGGCGCCGGCCGTTGGCGAGTGACTAACTGCAATAAAACATCGAGAAACTGACCGGTTTGCATCCGGCTGAAATGGGTCCCTAACAGCGGCATTTGAATATTCGGGATATTCCGTGATTCGCTAATTTCAAAAATCTGTTCAAGCGCCTGATATACCCATAATTCGTTGCAACTGGGTTCCGCATCCAGGTCATGGACGATGGCCTGTAAGCGCAATGGGACGGTATCCCGAATAATGATTTGTCCCGGTGTCAACAGCGTCTGTGATTCCAGTTTATTTGCCAGATACCAGGCCGGTTTTTCGCCGGGATCCCGGATTTCATCCGTTTCACCCAGAATCAGCGCTGTATCCTGTTCTTCAACGATGGCATCGAACTTGAACGGGGCCAAATGCGACGGCGCCACGGCAATATCAATCCCGTTGATTTGACAACGAAATTTGTTGATATCCCAGACCAGTTCTAATTTTCTGTGAGAATTTCCCATGAAACCGTTAGCATTCTGATGGTTTTCCAACCGCAAATAAGCAATAGACTGATAATAAGACTAGCAAATTATTCCCCGGCCGGCAGCAATTTTGGCGATCTGGCTGTCTAATTGGTAATAATACGGAGTTTTGCGAAGGGCCTATTACTTATTGAATAGAATTTTTTCCAATTGTAATAACCAGTACGCGTGGTTGATTATCGTCAACATGGGATGCCCGATTTTCAGCTAGCTTTAAATAAATGCTTTGCCAACGCTTCGGCAAATGCCTGTTGGTGTATTTTCGCCATATTAATGTTACACCGGATAACAAACCGCTGAACACCGCTGCGGGTTGTATTTTAAACGGGAAAGCTTCAGTTGGGTCCGGTGAAAGGGCAAAGCGGGAGTAAAATATGAAACCTGTTTATAACGAAGGTGGAATCACTCGGCGTCGATTCCTTTCTTATCTGGTTATTCCATCTGCCGGTTATTTTTCCGTACCAGTTTCTTTAGCGGCAACACCCGATGGCGTATCATCCCGCGTCGACAAACTGGGTTTTGTTGATCGGGACGGCCTCGGCCCCCAGGTTGCGGCGCCGATGGTGGAAAAAGCTTTTTTTCCATTGCACGAGGAACAGCGGATCATCAATCCCATATTAGAACCCGGCGAAAAAGAGCTGTTAAAAACGCTGTTGAAATCGGAATTCGACGCCGGCGGCTTTCCCTGGGATGATGAATATCAACTCAGTTTCAGTTATCAACATTTCGGTGTACCTGATAATTCTGATCAAAGCGAGTTGTTGCTCGCGTATTGCCGACGCGTTCATGATTACGTGTACTCAAACCTTAAGGGATTGTTTGATGCCAATATGGCATGGCACGTTTTAACGTCTGGTAGCGGCGAGGCTATGTCAGCCGACAATCAGTTCAGTGCGCATGTCGGCCGTTATACCTACTACATGACAAGGGTGTTTGTTGATAAGCCGGGGATGAATGATTTGCCGAGCCTGATTAACGCACAGCCCATGGAAAGGGCCATTCACTACATTGTAGGGGGTGGAGAAGGCGGGTTGCCAACCCACGCCCATTTATACATTATTCCTGGAAAAACATCCCTGGTATCGCCGTTTTCTGAAATTCTGCATTTGACGTTTCATGCGCCATCGGAACACTATGCGACGGAACTTGAAAACACCGTTCCTCCTGACAAGGCTCGGCAGTACGCGATCGATGCCGGCGAGACTGTCAATGAAGCTACTGCGATTGTATTGGCCAGGGAATACATTCGTAAGTATGGCGATGACAAGCGTATAACGACCATCAATGACATGGCATACAGCCTCAAACACCGGTTCGCTGATTTGAACAATGCCATTTCTTTTATCGAGCAAAATGGTCCCCAGAAATCACTGGATCTGTATCTGGAAAATCCAGGCCGTTTTATGGGACAGATCGCCAGCCGGTATCCGGCCGGTGCAAGCGAAATAAACACGTGATCGCCACGTAGGGCCTGCCGGTTGCGTAAACCCCAGCCTGCGGTGGCTTTGCACATTACCGGCGAACGAGAATAGGCGTCCCTGAGCTGTGGCGCCGATATGACGGGGTTCGGATTGGTGCCGGTTTTTTTTGTCATGCACTGATCAGGACGGTGCCGGAACCTG
>JASFOJ010000206.1:0-7350 GCA_050116575.1 Gammaproteobacteria bacterium
CAATCGGGACCATAAAACCTTCTTTTGAAAAAGCCCGTGCATCGCTTAACCTGGGAGCGGCGGCCTATGATTTGTTGCGGCGTAAACAATTAATGGATACAGCCCCGGCCATGGCGGCGGTTAAATTGCTGGATCAGGAAATTGTATTTGCCACCCAGTTGGGAAATGACTGGTTAACGGCAAAGCTGTTAATGCAGCAATCGCAATTTTACGAATACGCCGGACAACTGGATGACGCTTTACAATTGACGGAGCAAGCTATTTTTCATGCCCAGTTGATTGACGATAACAACCTTATTTATCAATTACAGTGGCAGGTTGCCCGCATCAACAAGCAAACCAATCACGATGACGAAGCTGCCACATTTTACCGGCGCGCTATTCGAACCCTGCAGCCTATCCGTCATATGTTGATCAACCGGCCTTTCACCGATACCGCGCTGGATTCGGAGCAGGGAAACCTGTATCTGGAGTTCGCCGATTTGCTGTTGCGCCACGCTGCGGAAGAAGATTCCAGTGCTACGACGAGTGAGTTGCTGTTCGAGGTGCGCAACGTACTGGAGCGGCAGAAGACGGAAGAATTGCAGGATTACTTCAAAAATCAATGTGTCGTCGATGCCCAGATCAAAACCATTGCCATTGATGAAGCTATCGATGACCAGACCGCCGTTATTTACCCGGTGTTGTTGCCGGACCGTACCGAATTGCTGGTCAGTTACAAGGCGGGTATTAAACAATACGTGGTGGACTCGCCGGAGCCTGAAGTCACCCGGCAGGTGCGCCAGTTGCGTCTCAAGCTGGAAAAGCGCCGTACGCGGGAATATTTGCCCTATGCCGAAAAGCTCTACCATGTGCTGGTGTCGCCGCTGGAACAAGACCTGAAGCAGCGAAACATCAAGACCCTGGTGTTTATCCCGGGACAGTCCTTGCGCACCATTCCGGTTGCAGTGCTCAATGATGGCAACAAGTTTCTGATTGAAAAATACGCCGTGGCCACCACACCGGGGCTGACGCTTACCGATCCGCGCCCCTTAAAGCGTGACCACCTGAAAGTCCTGTTAAGTGGTATATCCGAACCGGTGCAGGGTTATCCGCCATTGGACTATGTACCCGGTGAACTAAACCAAATCCGTGACCTGTACGGCGCCAAACTGCTGTTGAACCAGGGTTTTGTCAAAGCCAATGTCACAGAAGCATTACAGGATACCGGTTACAGCGTGGCCCATTTTGCTTCCCACGCGGAATTTGCCGGCAATGTAAAGGACTCGTTTATTCTAACCTTTGATGATCGTTTATCGGTCAGTCAATTGGGACAGTACGCCACCATGGGGCAATACAAAAACAAGCCCATTGAGTTGTTGACCCTGAGCGCGTGCAACACCGCTGCCGGCGATGACCGGGCTGCGCTGGGACTGGCAGGGGTTGCCGTGCAATCCGGAGCCAGGAGTGCCCTGGCATCGTTGTGGGCCATTAATGACCGGGCGTCATCAATGCTGGTGACCGAGTTTTACCGCCAATTGCAGAACAAAGATGTTACCAAGGCCGAAGCCCTGCAACGGGCGCAGCAGAAGCTGATGAAGAATGTACGTTACCGCCATCCCGGCTATTGGTCGCCATTCCTGTTAATTGGTAATTGGTTGTAGAACGTTCAATACTTCGACCAGGTAATTTTCCAGATAACAACACGCACGCTATGTCATTTTGGTGTCGATAGTGAAACGCTTTTTAATGTAATTATTACCAAAAATGCGGCTAAACCGTTAGTTTAAGCACAGTGTCCATCTAAATAGAAAAGTTACAATTTTCTACTTTTCGAGAGGACAACCCAATGGACGCTCAAGTTCAAACCGCCACCTATTTCATATCAGCTGTCGATAACGAAGACCTGGTGGAGCAATCCCTAAGCCAGGATCCCATTCAACGTTACTACGCCGCTAAAACCATGCAGGCGCGGGGATTGGCCGACAAGGCGTTTGTACCTGCGCTAAACCTCTTGCTTCAGGACTCGGAATTCAACGTCCGCATGGCCGCCTGTAATGCCCTGGCCGTGATGGGCAAGGACGCCGTGATCACGGCCCATGGTCTCTGCCGTTTGTTAAAGGACAAAACCTATGGCGTGCGCGAGAGCGCAGCCAGGGCGCTGCACGCATTGGCGCCACTACCGAAATATTGCCAGCGGCCGCTGGCCCTGGCGCTGACGGATTTTAATGCCCACGTCCGGGAACAGGCCGCTGCCGCCCTGGCCGCCAGCAAACCGGAAGGCGTCGGCGTGGCCATCGCCCTGCGTGATGCTCTGTTCGACCAGGTGGAAGACGTTCGGTGGTACGCCGCCGCAGCGCTCAGCGAAATGGGCAACGATGCGAAAATCGCTGTACCAGCGCTGGTTACTGTTTATTTTGAAGATGTGGATGTTGTGCGGGCTGTCGCCATGGATGCATTGAATCGCATTGTGCCGGATCTCAATTTGTTACCCGTTGAAAAAATCTATGTAAATCGGCGAAAAAGTTTAAATACAGAAACGGCCGGATTTTTTTAAGCTTTCAACTAAGCGTCAATAACTTATTGTAGTGACCAGGGTGAGCTTGTTTTACCTTTGATGAATTGTCCAATCGGAAACACATAATATTGGGTTTTAGTATAGTAGTTATTGAGGCGGAGCTGATTCGAAAAAGTAACATGTTTGTGTTGCTTCAATGTAACCGGGTGATTAATTTTGCTAATGATGATAATTTCTCTCGGGCATTAAAGTCGAAAATGTGCAAAATAAATATACTGAATTTTTAGTAGTCATGTTTCCATAAACTTGGCGGACAAAGTGAGTTCTCGTCTGACTAACTTTGGATTTAATATGACCAAAGAAACAAGGGTGGACATTGCCACCCTTTTTAATTCCGTTCGATTGTTAATTACATTGTTCATGTTCATGAAATTGACAACAAATCGTCCGCATTTCTTTATTTGTTGCCATTCCGGTTTCATAAAGGCTCGGCATGTTTGTTCGTATAGCATCACACATTTCGTGGTCGTCATTTTTTGGGGTTGCGCCGAATACCGAGAGCCAAATTGCAATTGTCATTAGAGGTATACCCAAAGCTAATGCAATATTTTTCCAAACCTCCCATCTGCTCATTTTTTATCCTCCATTTTTCCAGTTATAACCATATTTATTTAACATTTTACTTCCACTATTTTTGATAAAAAAGGTGGTTTCAAAGTTTGAGCGTGATACTGCTCGCTTTCAATGCCAGTCAACGCAGGTAATATTAAAGGATAATTAGAAAAATAGCTGCGTATAATTTGACCTTCTAGTGTGCTTAATGATGCTCCGTTGTAGGAGATAGTCAAACTGCTACTCGTGTTGTCATATGGCGCGATACACTTTTGCTTAAATAATTTTGACACATCTATTGATTTTTCTGGCAGGTCCTCCAGATCATCGGAATATTCAACGTCAGAGGAAATATCAATACTTCCGTCCGTTGATAACTCTGAAGTTACTTTAAATTCGTTATTTATATTAAACAAATACCTACTGGATATGCTAATATTTCCGCCGTTCCCTTCTACTGCTGTTGCGACAAGCTTATTGTCCTCTAGAAACACAATATTTTGCGCATCAATGGCTATGTTGCCGCCGTTTCCGCTTTTTTGTTCCACGGATGAAGAGAACAGGCTGCCAGTAATTGAGGCGATATTGTTCGCAGTTAAGGTAATGTTTCCACCGTTAGTTTGTCTTGCGTCTGCTATAAACGTTGAATCGTCAATCAATAAATCGTTGCTGGAAAGGAAGACATTTCCAGCGTTACTGTTGTTAGGGGTGTTCAGGTTCGTATCAATTTCGGCGGCGATTTTAGCTTTGTTGGTGATTGTTGCTTTGTTGGCTGTTATGAATATGGATCCGGCGGCTTCGGTCTTATTAGATAGGGTGTTAAAAATAGCGGAGCTATTAATTTGTGATCTTGCATCGTTTAAGGCTGTGTCGTAGTCGTCTCCATCGCTAACATTTTTGTCCAATACTTTTTGACTGAATCCGCCTAGATATAAATCTTTGGCTTCAATAACTATGTTTCCAGATGCTGTCAAGTTTTTTGATTCGCTGGTAATATATCCGCCATCAGTTATACGCAAAACCTTTGTTTTTATTGAGAGCGCACTATTGCCGCCGCCGCTTTGCTGTACAGCGGAATGCGTGTAACCAAGAAGAGGGTAAGGGTTAGGTGATACACCTTTGACAATAAAAGTGTCGCTATTGTTGATTGATATGTTCCCCGGGTTTCCGCTGCCCGTGAAAGTAGCACTTCGTATTAGCCCACCGTTGTGCAAAAGAATATTGTCTGAGTATATAGTGATATTGCCGCCACTATAACTACCAGCCGGATTCGATCTTATTATTCCATTGTTGTTCAATTCCAATATATCTGTATCTATCAATATATCTCCACCTTTGGAGGGGGCGATAAAACTATCGATACCCGCATCGATGCCTGTAAAATCAAAGAGGATATAATCTGCAGATTCTTCAACACCTTTTACTGTAATGCTGCTGGCGTGAATATCTATATCGCCCGATCGACCAGTACCTGAAAAAAAATCCGAAGCTGATTTAACCGATGACCTGTTTGAAATGAGTAAACTCTCGGTGTCTATGTCTATTTTGCCGCTATCTCCAGTAGAAAGAGTGCTTGTACTTATTTTGCTGTTGTTGTCTATAAAAGTGTTTTTTGCAGTTATTTTAATGTTGCCCGCATCTCCAAGACTTCCGGGGTCAGCATGTGACTGAATAGATGAGAAATTGTTAACATTGATGTTTTGGCTCGCTATCTTAATTCCCGCAGGTTTTCCGTTGGTGCCGGCTTTAAGATCTGCAGTAAGTGTGGAAAAATTCGCTAAGCTCAATAGATCGCGCATTTTGATGTCAATGTTGGGTTGTGTTTGCGTAGCATTGATTTCCGTGTCAGCGGAAACGGTGGAAGAGTCCACAACCAGCTCACCCCCACGTATAACGATTCTGCCTCCACCACTACCACTGGCGTTAACCATTGAATTTCCAGTTACATTAATGTTTCCAAGGGCGTCGAATTGGCTGGCATCAGTTTGATCCAGAGTTGTTTCGAATTCACCGGCGGATCGGGAGCTGGCAAGATTGAGTTGGCCGTCCGGTGCGCTCAATATTGCTCCGTTTTTGATGTTTATGTCGCCACCCACCAGGGATAACATGCTCCCAGTTGGGGTGGTGATGTTGCTGCCATCGACTGAGATATCTCCTGTGTCATTGTCCAGAAACCCAAAGGCGGTTGGCGAGGCAACGGAGATGGAGGTATTTTTATTAAGGTCGGCGTAAAAGCGTTCGTTATTGCCCAGTTTGATGTAGTCGGCCGTAGTGGCGTGGAAGGAGCCGGTGATGTTGATCTGGGCATTGGGGCCGAACATGATGCCGTTAGGGTTGATCAGGAACAGGTTGGCACCGTCGATGGAGCTGGAGAGGGTCCCGTCAATATTGGATGCATCGTTGCCGGTCACGCGGCCAACGATATTCTGGACGTTGGCCGGACCGGAGAAATTGGCGGATTCGCCCTGGTTGATATTGAACTGGCTAAAGCTGTGGAACAGGTTGTCGCCGCGAATCTGGCCGCGGTCGGCGGTGATTTCCATGTTGGCGCCTTGCAGGGTGCCGGGTTCGCCCATGGAGCCATCAAAAGTCACTTCCGCCAACACGGTGGGGGTGGAACAAATGGCGAGGGCGCCACTGATGATCTGGGCAAGCCTGGTCCTGGTGAAGTGGTTTGTGCTGTCCATAACCCTATCCTTTGCTCACAGTAAATAAGCAACCAGTTTGAAATGAATGCCGTCGTCCTGCAGGGAGTCATCGGGGTTGTCTACGTCTTCCAATGGCTCCGCCCAGTAAAGCTCGGCGCTGGCGGTTTTGTTCCATTGCCAGCGCAGGCCGGTGCCGATACTGTAGATATTCGCCGAATCGCGGGGGCTTTCATGGGTCCAGGCGTAGCCGTAGTCCGCAAAGCCGACGATTTGAATCATGTGTTCCGCCGATTCGCTTTGGTAGACCCGCTTGCGGATTTCCCAGGAAGTCACAAACCCATTGTCGCGTACCAACTGGTTTTCCCGGTAACCGCGTACGGTATAAGCGCCGCCGACGGCGAATTGTTCCATGGACATCAATTTGTCGAATGCAACCTGCAGATCGGCACGGAAAATCGTTTGTACGCCATATTGACTGTATTGTTGCGCCCATTGATATTGCAGCAGCCAGGATGCAAACCGGCTGTCCGGCTGTTGTGGGCATTGGGTCGACCCAAGTGCGTCGAGACCGGCGGTGACCAGGTTGCGAAAAGAATAAACGTTGTCCCGGTCAAATTTGAGCCAGGTCTGGATCATCCGCAGTGCCGTGACATGGTCGATATCGTCGCAGGATGATGACAGGGGGGAGCCATCAAGCGTGGATTTGCTTTTGCGCTTATCCAGTTGTACCGCCATTTCATAGCTCTCGGTGCTGGATTTAAACAAGGGAATCGAATAGCCCAGGGAGGTTGTGTCCGAGTCATTCTCAATATCGATATCCAGTGCCTTAATATCTTCTTCGATGGCGGCGGAATCACTCTTGTCATAGGAGACATAAAGTTTTTGATCATCGGCGGTCAACGGCCAGTCATATCTAATTGAACCGTTGTTCAGCCCTTCGGTATAGCCGATGTTGGCATTGAGGGTGTCGCCGGCCCCGGAAACATTCAGATGTTGGAACATGAGTGTTGCCTGCTTTTCGCCAATGGATGGCGGGCGATGGTTGTCCAGTTGCAGTTTTAAGGAATAGGGCTTTTCCTCGGTAATGGCGATATCCAGAATACTTTCGCCGCGCTTTTGCCCGGGACCCAGGTTGGCGTTGATGCGGGCTATACGCGGATCCTGTTGCAGCAAATATAACCGCTCCTGCAATACATAGAGGTTAAACGGCTGTTGTTTGTCCAGCCGGATGCGGTTTGAGATGTAGGCGTGGTTGAGCCGGCCGTCGTTTTGGACCCGAACCTGGGTTAGGTCGCCTTCGACGACCTGGATATCAAGCTTACCTTTGCTGATATCCTGATCAGGGATGACGGCACCGGAATTAATATAGCCGGCGGTAATATAGTATTTGGTCAGCAGGTTTTTCATTTGCTGCAAATCGAGGGTGTCCACTTCCTTGCCGACATAGTTAGAGACAACGTTCATTAATGTCTGGTCATCGAATACGGTGTTGCCGGAAAATTGGATCTGGTTCAGTTTGAATTTCAGCGCCTGGGATATTTGCTTTTCTTTCTTACCAGGTTTCTCCACAGGGGGCAGTTTGAGTTGGGGCTG
>JASFOJ010000207.1:0-7325 GCA_050116575.1 Gammaproteobacteria bacterium
ACCCGATCCCATTCCGAACTCGGAAGTGAAACGATGCATCGCCGATGATAGTGTGGGGCTTCCCCATGTGAAAGTAGGTCACCGCCAGGCTTTAAATACGAAACCCCGCGCTTGAATCAAGCGCGGGGTTTTTTTATGGACATGGTTCGGCCGCCAGTCGGCTCATCAGCTCCGGTCGCTCCGGGCTTCCTCGCCTTTGTCTCCTGAGTCGTCCTGCCTCCTGCATCCCAGCAGTCGTGACCTCTCGCGACACTCATACATCCTTTTACCGCTCTCGCATATCTCCGCAACTGCGTCCTGCGTTGCGCTAACGCCCACCATCCTTGGCGGTCGCATGTGCTTCGCGGATCCTGTACATTAAATATGGAACCCTCGATACGAAAGTGCCGGGTTTTTTTGTGCACAAAATAATTTTTAGTTAACACGTATCTATTCAATCGTTCGGAAAACTTTACACTTGATGTTATTCGTTAGTAAGCCAAATCTGTTAACTCATTAACATCAAAAGGAAAATCATACTTGGCACCATAACTGCTTTGTTAATAACGGAACAGGAAATAACCAACTATAAAAATATAATACTAAGAATAAATAATAAAAATTGTACAACTATTAAAGTTAATAAAATAAAAAGTAATTTGACTAAGGAGATGTCAACGATGAACAAACACGTAGTAAAAGCGATGATTCTGGCATGTGGTATTCTGGGCTTTGCGTCCAATGCCAGCGCTACTGTTTTAACTTTTGATGACGTTACGACCAATACCGGTCTTACGCCGATTGCTGACGGATATGGCGGGTTAAACTGGGACAATTTTGGCGTCATACATCAATCTCACGCGCCGGGTAGTGGTTATGATAACGGCATCGTGTCCGGAGAATATATGGCGTACAATCTGAATGCCAATATCGGCACTGTCGATAATAGTGCGTTTGATTTTAATGGAGCGTATTTGGTTGGTGCCTGGAATGATGGACTAAACGTTAACGTTCAAGGTTGGTCTGGTTCCACACTGCTTTACGATACGACCGTCGTTGTAGATACCACCGATTCCACCTGGTTCGATTTCAACTACGTTGGTATCGATCGCCTGGTATTTAACTCCTACGGCGGTACGCCTCATCCAGATTTGACTGGAGCTGGTGAGCATTTCGCAATGGATAATTTTACCTTTAATGAAACTGCTTCGGTTCCTGCTCCGGCAACTCTGGCGTTGTTTGGTCTGGGTCTGGTTGGTCTGAGCTTTAGCGGCCGTCGGAAAAGCCGGACATAATTGGTCACCGAGTTTACAAGTCAATAAAGTAACATTTGAACAGGCAGCCGCACGGCTGCCTGTTTTTTTTACGAAAGCGCAATTCGATTTGATTGCGGTAAAATATCCGATCGTCGTTCCCCGAAGGCGCTCTCCGTTAGAACATCTATCCCGGTTTGTTATACATCCGTAGTCATTTAAGGGCTCAGCATGGCAGGCTTTATACAAACACAGGCCGCGGTGACTATTGGCTTATATCAAATTAAGTTGTTCGGTGCCTGCTTCAATAATAATTCAGTGATATCGATCGCAGCAAAATTCACAGGCTTTCGTAAAATGTGTATGATAAAGTTAGAAATCGTTACACAGAAGCGTTGAATTTTTACCTCATTCCTCCTTCCCGGTGTTTCTGTTGTAATCTCTTTAAACCATACGGAAAAATATTGCGCATGCAAAAAAGTCACCCGAGGCGGTTAACCCCCGTGTTGTTGCTCGGTTTGCTGCTGAGTCAATCGGCCGGCGCCGTGCCGTTTGGCGCCTTCGATCCCAAATCACTCGCCATGGGCGGCGCCGGTGTGGCGTCCGGTACCAGCGAAAATGCCGCGTATTACAACCCGGCTTTAATGGCGATGTATAAAACCCGCAAGGAGCGAGGCAACAATTCAAGATATATGTTTCCCGTGGCTCTTGTTCATGTTTCTGACTCAATTCTGACCATTAAGGATCTTGATGAAAAAGGCCTGGTGGAAAATCTGGATTCGTCCATTTCCGACTTTAATGGCACTCCAAATGCGCAGAATGCCCGTGCGGTGTTAAACGACGCAAGGGATCTGCAGGGCAATCTTGGCGATCTGCTTGATGGGCCGGTGTATGGTGATGTGGTGGTCGGAACGGTGCTGAGTATCGCGCACAAGTACGGCGGCGGCGCTATTATTATCACAAGGCGTTTAGTGGGTGATGGAGCCGTTGGCAATTACAATTCGGATTTACAATTGCTCCAGGAATCCGTTGACGCTATGGAATTTATCGAAGCCGGTGGTGATCCCCTTGTCGCTGCCACACAGTTTCCCAATGTGATTGACACTAACGGTGATATCAATTTTACGACCGACCAATTGACTTCAGCGGCAGCGGGCAGCGGAATGGATATCACCGAGATCGGCATGGCCATGTCGAAGCAGTACAATGTATACGGCAAAGATATCGCTTTTGGTCTGACGCCGAAGGTTATGAAGGTATCCACTTATGATCTGCGTGCCGATGCCTCGACAGGAAGTTTCGATAAGGTTCGCCAGGATGGCCAGGATTATGACGTCAACCTGGATTTTGGTCTTGCGCATCAGATTGATGCCCGCTGGCGGGCCGGTATCGTCATCAAGAACATGCATTCAATGAGTTATAAGACAGCCCTGGGTAACACACTCAAGATCAAACCCCAGGTACGGGCAGGGGCGAGTTACGACTGGGGATGGCGCGGGTTGTATGCATTTGATATAGACGTCCTCCCCAACGACGCCGTGGGAATCGGTAGCGACTCCCAGGTAATGTCGCTGGGGGCCGAGTGGCCGATTTATTCCTATTTAAAAGTGCGCGGCGGTATTACGCGCAATATGCAGGGAATCGGTGCGGGTAATGATCCGTTATACAGTCTCGGTATTCATTGGGGACCCAGTTTTTTCCTCGATGCGGCAATTGCCTACAGTGCTTATGAAATCGCCGGCGCCATACAATTGGGGCACAGCTTTTAATTTCAGATTTCGGCCAAAAAATGGGCAGAAGTCTCAAAACCGGGTAAACGATGTAGACCGGTGTAAGGCCTCAAAATTTCCGCATTAACGATGATTATCCTCTGTCTAAATGCTCTCCGTTGACAACCAACTTATTGAATGTAATGTAATTATTGTTTTCGGGTTGTTTTAAAAAAGCCAACAAATTTGGCAAGTTACGTCATAAAACTGCGCTAAAAATCCTTCAATTTTTCTGAAATTCGAACGATATTTAAATTAGTCTAATGGGCAGCTTGTTCAGGGTGCCGTGTATCACCGAACCCATTGATATAAAACGCATTGATAGGTTGCTCATAACCGGCATCGTATCGTATGGGTCATAGGATTAACTAAGGAATAAAAACGGACATTCAGGTGTAACGTATAGTGGCTAATGAGAATCAATCAATCGAACCGGCTTTATTGGCCGATCTCGTACCCATCAAAGCACTATCCCCTGATCACCTGCAGGAATTGGCCAGTAAAACCGTATTAAGTGTTGCGCCACAGGGCCAGGTGTTGTTTAAAAGCGGCGACGAAGCCCAGCGTATCATCTACGTGCTGGAAGGACAGATCGAGTTAACCACCGCATCGGGTATCAGCCGCCAGATCGCCGGCGGTACCAAAATGGCCAAGTTGCCGCTGGAGCAAGGCAAAGTCCACCAGTACACCGCTCGCGCCAAATCCAACATCAAATACCTGAAAGTCGATCCCAACCTGCTGGATATTATGCTCACCTGGGAACAATCCGGCGGCTATGAAGTGCAGGAACTGGACAATACCGAACAAGATGACGACTGGATGTCCCGTATCCTTCAGGCCCAGGTATTCCAGCGTATTCCACCGGCTAATATCCAAAAAATCTTCATGACCATGGAAGCCAAGCACTATAACAAAGGCGACACCGTCATTCGCCAGGGTGACGAGGGAGAGCACTTTTACCTGGTGCGCGAAGGCGCATGCCAGGTGATCCGCAAAACCCGCAAAAACCCCGAAGGCGTGGCGCTGGCCCGGCTGGGCGTGGGTGATAACTTCGGCGAAGAAGCACTCATTTCCGGTGGTAAACGTAACGCCTCCGTCGTCATGCTGACATCGGGCGTGTTAATGAGCCTGTCCAAAGACGATTTTCTGCAGCTTATGAACGAGCCCTTGCTCAATTGGGTGAATTTCGATGAGGCCAAGGAAATTGCCAATGGCAACGGCATCTGGATCGACGTACGGTTACCCGCCGAACACCAGTCTCAACGCCTCAACGGCAGCGTCAATATCCCCCTTCCGCTGCTGCGCTCCAAAGTCGATAAACTGGATAAAAACAAAAAATACATCATGTACTGCGACACGGGGCGGCGCAGCTCCACGGCGACCTACCTCCTGTCGGAAAACGGTTTCGAAGCCTATGTTCTCAAGGAAGGCTTGAATAGCATCGACAACGATCAGTTAGTTTCATAAAATCCCCCCCCATAGTATTATTTTTCCCCTCGGTAGTTTCTGAAAAAGGATTTTAGTACTTCAATGGGTAAAGATGCGCAAATCCTGGCCATCCTGGCGGATGGACAGTTTCATTCGGGTCAAGAACTCGCGAACCAACTGGGCCTGTCCCGTTCCGGGGTATGGAAAGTGATTCAAACGCTGGAATCGCGTGGTATCGAAGTGTTCGCCGTGCAGGGAAAAGGCTATCGCCTGGCTCAGCCGATGGAGTTGCTTAACAAAAGCGCTATCGAGGAAGTACTGGCAGGCCTTCGCAGCAACCACGACGGTGAAATCAGCGTCTTGTGGGACGTCGACTCCACCAATCGCTACCTGACCCAGACGGTTAACAACCACGCGGTGACCGGCACAACCTGCCTGGCCGAAACCCAAAGCGCGGGTCGCGGCCGCCGTGGCCGAAGCTGGGTATCGCCGCTGGGCGGCAACATCTACCTTTCCCAGCTTTGGCGGTTTAACACCGGTCCCGCCCATCTCAGCGGCCTCAGTCTCGCCGCCGCCATCGCCGTCGTGCGCGTTATCCGGCAAATGGGCATGGTGTCGGCCGGCCTTAAGTGGCCCAACGATATTCTGTTAAACGATAAAAAACTCGCCGGTATCCTGCTCGAAATGCACGGTGAATCCAATGGCCCCACCAATGTCATCGTCGGCGTTGGCGTCAACGTGCGCCTGCCGGAAACAGCGGCTGAGGAGATCGACCAGCCCTTTACCAGCCTGAGCGAAGTCTCGAACCGCGGCGTGGAACGCAACAAGATTGCTGCCCAACTAATTACCCAGTTAATGTACGTTTATGATTTATTCAGTGAAAAAGGATTTGGCGCTTTTATCGATGAATGGTGCTCCATGGATGTTTACCGGGACCAGCGTATTCAACTGCAACTGCCTTCCGGTAACATCTCCGGCATCAACCGCGGTGTCGACCAAACCGGCGCGCTGCGCCTGGAACATGAAGGCCAGATTTCCAGCTACCCCAGTGGCGAACTGTCGCTACGCGGCCTATAAGACATACTACCCACCATTATGTCCGCCACCTGGCTGTTCGTTGATATAGGTAATTCGCGTCTCAAGTGGAATCTGGCGCCCCTGGGCGCCAGTGGCTTCGAACAATCCGCCACTGCCATCGATTACCGCAATCAGCCACTAACCAACCTCCTGGACCAACAGTGGGGCGCAATGAAAGCCCCGTATCCAGCCGTAGCCGTGGTTAACGTGGCGGGCAAAACCATGGAGCAGCAACTGACCGACTGGTGCGCCAGTCGCTGGAATGTGACCCCACGTTTCATCACCACCGCCAAGCACTTCCAGAACGTTACCAACGGCTACACGGATGACATGCAATTGGGCGCCGACCGCTGGCTGGCGGTCGTTGCCGCTCACCACCACAGGCCCGATCACCACAACGTAATCATCGACTGCGGTTCGGCCATCACCGTGGACACCGTCATGGCCGATGGCCAGCACCGGGGCGGGCCGATCATTCCCGGACCTGCTATGATGCTTGCGGCATTGTCAGCCAACACGGCGGATCTCAGCCAATATGCTCAACCGGCCGAATTATCCGCGGCGGTGTTTGTCAACAATAGCGGGGAGGGCATCGCCAGCGGTGTCAGTTTTGCCGCCGGCCAGGCGCTGGATGGTATTATTGGCCAAATCCGGGACAAACTTTCCGGCGCCGGTGTCGATAATAATAGAACAACCCTGTGGGTAACCGGCGGCGCCGCCGCCAAGGTCATGCCACTAACCGGTATTACGGACTACACCCACGAACCGGACCTGGTCCTGCAGGGGCTTCAATTGGTGACCGCCGCCCAACAGCAACCGGAATAAACAGTCAACTATTTGAATTTACAATGAAAGTTTTGTTCATGTTTTTCGCCCTGCTGAACGCTGCCTTTTTCGTGTGGCAGGCGGACGTATTTAACCTGCACGGCCCCGACACCAAAACCCGGCAACTGACGCAGAACCAAAACGTTCCCAAGCTGGCTATGCTCTCCGATACCTCCAAAGAAAAACTGGAAAAAGCCGGCAAAAAAACCAAACCCGAGCCTAAGGTCATCAAACTGAAACCGAAACCCCGGCCCTCACCGGTTGGCCCCTCCGTCTGCTACGCCCTGGGACCGTTCGACGGCAAGCCGCAGGCCAGAAATATCGCCGAAAAACTACAGGACCTGGGCGCCTTCACCTCCGAACGCACCGAAACCTCCGAATCACCCATGGGCTACTGGGTCTACCTCGAAAGTTTCGATTCCTGGAAACAAGCCCGGGAAAAAGTGGTATCGCTGGAAATCGAAGGGCTTAAAGACATGTTTATCGTAGGCCGCGGCCCCATGAAAAACGCCGTCTCGCTGGGCCTGTACAAAAACGAAGATGGGGCCAATGAGCGCATCGCGCGCCTGAAAAAACTGGGCGAACAGCCTAAAATCCAGACCCAGTACAAACAAACCGACCAATACTGGATCGATATCGACATCGACCCCAACGAAAAACAGGCCATCAATACCATCGAAAAGATTGCACAAAGTTTAACCGTTTTGGAACTCAACAAACGCAAATGCAATTAAGTGCTTGATCAGCATGCCGTCATTGCGGCCCGGGATCAATTTACGTAAAATACCGCTTCGCTCCAAATGAGGTAGGAGACCCGGAAGTAGCGCGGTGCCAATTTTGGGGTAAAACAAGAATAATCATGTTGTAGTTTTCACGTCAGAGCTGGCGTAGCTCAGTTGGTAGAGCAGCTGATTTGTAATCAGCCGGTCGGCGGTTCGAATCCGTTCGCCAGCTCCATTTAAATCAATAAGTTACAATTTTACCTTACATCTAT
>JASFOJ010000208.1:0-7193 GCA_050116575.1 Gammaproteobacteria bacterium
TTCCCATTTATTAAAGGGAGTATAGGACCAGAATTATGGGAAGACAAGCCCATTTTGCAACTTTTTGTGTTATGCTTAAACGCAGATAACACAGGACAATCTTGACCAGAATGAACGACATACCGCAAATCCTGCTCTCGGCAACCGCTAATATTCTGAAACCACTGATAAAAATGCTAATCCGCTACGGTATCGGTTACGCGGCATTTACTGACCTGGCAAAACACCTTTACTACGAGGCAGGCAAAGACGATTTCGCCATTCCCGGCAAGAAACAAACGGCTTCCCGCATATCCACGCTGACGGGGTTGTCACGCAAGGAAGTGGCACGTTTGGAGGCCCTTCCCCCGCGGCAAGGTACGCTTGATGCATCGCGCATTAACCGCGCGGCGCGGGTGATTAGTGGATGGGTAAGGGACGGGGAGTTTCAAACGGACAAGCAGGAACCGGCCGACTTACCTTTCGAAGGCGATACCAAAAGCTTCAGCGCATTGGTAAAGCGTTACAGCGGTGATATTACCGCCCGCACTATTGCCGACGAATTATTACGAATCGATGCGATTAGTATGTCTCCGGACGGCCTGATTCATCTTAACAGCCGCGCTTATGTCGCCAATACCAGCGATGCCGATAAGGTCACCATACTCGGCACCGATGTCAGCCACTTGATTCGGACCATTGATCACAATATTGCTAATCCCGGTGACAGTTATTTTCAGCGCAAGGTGGCCTATAGTTATATTCCGCCAGACAAACTTCCCGGCGTCAAAAACCAGTTAACGGATATCGCGCAATCCAGTCTCGAAGCGATGGATAAGGTGCTGGCAAAACATGCAGTGAGAAAAAGTGCTGCTAAAAAATCCGTACCCTATTCCCGAGCAGGCATCGGCATTTACTATTTCGAGGGAGAGTCATCATGAATCGATTTGCGAAAAATCTGGTGTTATTGTTGCTGCTTTTGCTCGCCCTAAGCAGTCTTTTTTCGGGATGTGGATCAGTACCCACCGATGATGAAGAAGCCGGCATCAGCGGAACCGGTAATGCCATCAATTGTGATGATCCGAAATACCGCAAGCACAAGCTATGCAGAGAATAACAGTGGAAGTCCGCGCTGTATCAAGCGGAGCACTTTTGCCATGACAGCAGCACCCGCTCGTCATCATACAACATGGCGGTGATGCGGTGATAGGTTCAGGCAACAATACGCTATAGTAGCAATGGAAGTAACATCGTTACTACTTATTGAGTTGATCCTGCAAAACAGAGAATATGATCAATCATTCAATAATTTCAACGCTGGCCATTCTCTCAGGTACACGACGCTTCTTCACGCTCAAGCCCAAGTTCCCGCCACATCCAGGTGAAGTCATAAGGTTCAATGTGGGCCTTATTGGCCCGCTTTAATTCCTGATTTTCCAGGTACTTTAACCATTCGATCACTTTTTTGCGGCCGCTTTTGGTTTTTGCACATTCTCGCGGCGTCTTATCGTTCAATACCGGAATTTTATCATCCAGGCACTTAAGATAGTGCGTATCCATGGTTTTTTTAATAATTTCTTTTTCTATTTCGGGATCTATATCACTTGGTTCACTTTGTTCGTTGACGCCACTCGCCTGGACATCGAGCTTTTCCATTATTTGTTCAGGTGTTTCTATCTTGGTAAGCGGTTCGCCAATCAGTCCGTCAAGTGTGGCCCGCAATAACTCTTTACCCTGTTCTGCCCGCTCCATGGAATTTGCAGTGAAACTTAGCTGCTTCGGATTTACAACCAGTGAACCATATATTGTAGACTCGCCATCGCGAAAGGTTTCTATATACAGACCAGAGGAGTCTTGCGCCTTAGTATCGGATTTTCCGTCAAACAGCCACACCCAACGCGATTCTTGTTCATCATCGCATACCCATTCAACGGATTCATTCAGGCGTTGGATGATCAGATCGCGGTTTTGATCTTGATAGGGAAAAAATGTTTCCGTGAAGGACAGTCGATCTCCGCTGCTATTGCTCAATTCCGGTAGAGACTGGTGTAACGCATTAAAAGCATCCGCAATCCAGGCGAGTGTAATAAACGGACAAAACGAGCGCAGTAACTGGCTTTTTGTCTTGATGTCCGGCAATGACGGATCTTGCGTTTTTTGTTTCTTTGCATTGGTCTTCAGTTCCAGCTGCAGTTGTTCAAGCTGTTCTATCAATAAGGTGGATACGTCATGCTTCAGGGGAAGAATACCACCCGTAAAATAATGCTTGCCATCCAGTTTTATAACCCGTGTCGCCAACCGGTCCCATTTGACCAGGTTTTGAGTGCCCATTTTTTCATAGACACGAACAGGCTTGCCATTGCGCACAAGGTCTTTTACGTCACAATGTTTTCCAGGCGATACGTCAACCAGTTCATACAGGGATGGCACGGAGTCGCGTAGTCGTTCCAGGTAACATCGCCCACGATAACTTTCCCGCCACCCCCTGCTGCGAAGATAATCGTCAATGACATTGCTATCATCCGGATCAAACCGGCAACTAAAAAAGTCTTCCAGTATCATGCCATGAATCATGTCCCAGCAACCCGCTTCGCCCAGTTCCTGGAAAAGTTCGTCGGGCGTTATATCAAGCTGGTCACCGACCGGGCCAAGATGTTCCTCGAGGACGGACATTTTCCGGTCCAGCCATTCAGGGCGTTCAGACCACTTTAATAGATTGCGTATGGCTTTATCGGTATCGTGTCGTTTTCCCATGGTATTTGCATTATACCTTTGCTGTCTTCTTTACGAAATATCCACCGCCAATTGCTGGTTATAAGCGAGCTTTAGTGGCGAGATTAATAACCACTGTTGAAGGAATGGATCACCAAAATTGACCAGTTTCTGAGTGCGGTACGCCGATTTTACAACGAATTGACACTAATGGCTAATTTTCAGCCATTAGTGTCAGCGTATATGGATGGTAGTAAAGATAGAAAATACTTTTAGTTACCAGCATAGTGTGCGAGAGCCAGGGTATTTGAAACAATATCCTCCGGCGCCGGCAAATCATACCGACGACGGCATAACCGTCCCATCTCGCGAGCCCGGTTTTTTCTTTCAGTCCCCGATGCGCTGGGGGCCGTCACATCGTTATCTCTGGCGTGCAATTTCCCGCTATCGCCTTCGAGTCCTGAGTGAGACGGGTGTTGCGCTTGCTTCATTGGAGTCCAGCGATTGTTCTCCATTTGTGACCGATCGGACAACGTAGTAATACGTGACATCATTGGTTAAACCAAAATCTGCGTAAACTGCATAGTCAGTCACGTGTCCCTCGGCGATTAACTGATATGGTCCGCCCTGGGATGTACTGCGGTACACGTTATAGCTGTCCGCTCCATCAACCGGTGTCCAGACAATGTCGATTTTGCTATCTTTGGCGCGGGCATACAGGTCAAAGATGGTCTGTTCCGGCCCCCCAGGCTCTGCTTCTGTTCGGAACACCGTGGAAATTTGTGCAGGGATAGTGTTACCTATCTCGTCGCTGATACCCCCTGCCGCCATGACAACGGTATATTCCGTATCGAACTCCAGTGGCGTTGTTGGTGTAAAAGTAAAGGCTTCCGGATTGCCGCTATCGACCGCCAAGGTGCCTACGATTGTCGTTCCACCCTGCAACAATCTGAATGTTGCGTTATTCACTGACGCAGGATCCAGCGGTTCATTAAATTCCACACTGACCCTGGTATCAACTGGAACACCGGTTTCCGTATCAAAAGGTGCAATGGCGATGAGTTCCGGTGGCGTGCCATCATGGACGGTTACCAGCGGATTGCCATTCACGTCGATATTAACCGCGTCGGATTCGTTTCCGTTACCGTCGGTTGCTTTGACGGTAAAGCTATTGGACTGATCGAGCAACAATTGCACTTGCGCCGTGAACTCACCGTTACTGTCGGCAATAACATTGGTGATGACGGCACCGCCGGCAATATTGACAATACTGTTGGGTTCCGCAACACCGGTCATTGTAATAGCGGGTTCGCGGGTCAGCGGTGGAACGGGATCTACCTGGGGCGGCTCCGGTGGCAACGTATCCGGCAACACCGTTTGGAACGTGAGCAGTTTCACGCCGGCCGGCACCGTTTGCAACGGATTACCACAAGCGTCTTTTATTTGATCCGTCAACCGGACCACAATTGTATCGCCTGGCTGCAGTTCCCCGTCATCCGGTACAAAGGTCAAACGATCCAGGCTGTCACTAAATTGAAGCGTACCGGATACCGGCGTTGCAGAAACGATGTCACCGTCTTGGATATCGGCATTTTTATAAACACCGAAGGTGCTGCTGGCAATATCGGCAAAGTCGCCGGTCACGGTTTGCGGATCCATTTGTGCCGGCCGGTCTTGACCGTTATCCATGTCGCGATTGGTAAACACCAACTCGATCACCTGATCCAATGGTCGATCAATGGAGCCGTTAGTTGGATTTACCATTTCCACGCTGGGCGGCTCCAGTGCATTGCAGGAGCCAACCGTGGTAAAGGTCCACACAAAATCGTGACGCATGGTTTGCCCGGAAGCCTCACTACACACTCCGCCATCACCGCCTTTGATGGTGGCACGATACTTGGTGTTGGGTTTTAATAAAATTTCCGATAATGGATCTTCCAGTCCAAGCCTCAACGTGGCGATGGTCGTACCACCGGCAGGCGGATCGACAGCGGTCAAGTCCACCGGCACGTGATGCAAAGGCACGTCGTTGGCGTCCAGTTCCTCCAGATAAAAAGTACCGGGAACATCCAGATCCGCCTGAAGAATTTCCATGCCTTTGCTGGGATCATTGGGATCAACGAAGTCAACAATGAGGTTTTGCCAGGTATCCGCGCGCAAACACGAAGTTTGTGGCGTAAAGCTGGCAACCACCGACGTGGTAATAGGAATACTTGGCTGTCCGTTGAGCGGATTGATACCGATGACAACGGGCGCGTCGCCGGGCGGCAATGGAACAAAATTGGCCGGATACGTATTGGCGATGTTACAGGCTGCTCCATCGGGGCCAGTATCAATAGTCAGGATAATGTTTTCCGCAGCGATGGCCTGGCAGGCGATGATTTCCCCTTGCAGCAGCGACTTCACGCGAAAACCATGCTCCACCGTATCACCGGGAAGAATGTGCCCAAACGTCGCAGTTTCGCCGGAACCGGCAATTTCATTGCCATACTCATCCACCAAGACCGCGCCGCCTCCTACAAATAACTGCAAGCTGGTGTAAAGAGCCGGCCGGTCAGCGGTCACATTCTCGATAGACACCAGTAGATCATAGATCTGTCCCAGTTCCACATCGGGCCCATCGACAACACTGGGATGGCTGACATGCACACTAAGTTCCGGCGGTCCCAGCACTTCCACAGAGGTACTGGCTGAACCACTAAACGGCACGCCCACCGGTAATCCACCACCGGTGATGTCGCCCGAGAAGTCCAGCCCGATGCGATATTGGCCCATGGCATCACCGCGAATAATGAACTGACCGGCGCCCGATTCTCCCGGTGGGATAGTACCCATATCAACGGTATCAACGGCGCTGTCAATATTGATCTCCGACACATCCAGGCCCGGACCGGCGTTAATGGGCGTTAACCCGGCCGGCAGATTGATGTCCGCCATCACGTTGCTCAAATCAAAAATCGGCGAGGTATTGGAAATCACCAGGGTAACCTGGAAGAATTCCTTCAACGTCTTGATACGGCCATCAATAATAATGACGCCCGGAATAATCGGTCCCTGGTTATCGGGTGGAACAATGATAATTGGTATTATACAGGTATTTCTGCATCCACCCCCTGGTTGTCCAGGCGGCGGTGGCGGGGGCAACGTACCCGGCGACCACGGACCGACGCCAATGGTGCGTGGAAAGTACACTCCCGGCCCGCCATGGACAAATGGGCGACTGATACGAATGGGTTGTGGATTACCGCCAACGGTCAATACGATGGTGAACATGGAAACATTAAAGTTTTCCGCCTCATTGAGACTGATCACACCACGATTGACCAGGTCGTCAATTTCTTCCACAGTTAACGGCCTTGATTCGGCCTTGGCAATGACAATGTCCTGCGGGTTTACCTGCACGATATCCACCGGCGGCGCCGAGGCAATCGGCTTGGGTTCGATGGAGAGATTGTCAATCGCAGTGGCAATCAACGTGTTTTGCTGGTTTTCACGCAACGGCACTGTCAGGCAGAAACTGCTGGTTGCACTGTCCAGATCGATGGACACCGTACGCGCCCCGCCCTCTATCATCACGGTGGTACTTGCCCTTGAAGTACCACACACGTCGATTGTGGGTGACAGCGTAAACGGTGGCAATGTATCGAGTACGGGGGCGTTTAGGGCCACCGTATGTTTGACCGCCGGTTTGCCGGCCGTCGACGGGAAGAACGTCGAACCGCGTTGCAATACCGCCTTCACGTCTATCACCCCATCGGGCAAATCACAGGCATTAATGCCACTAAATATGACCACACCGCCACCGTCGGGTGCCGGCATAAAGGTGTTCTCGACAGTTTCACCGTTCTGGTGAGTCAGGGTCACTTTAAAACTGTCCGCGCTGCTCGATTCGCTGGTAAAGGTCACTTCACCGCTCACATTGGCGCAATTGTCCAGCGTGATGAGGTCAAATACATTGTTATTAATATTACGGACCCGCACATTGGCAATGGTATTGTTATCCATGGCAGGTGGTGTCGCCACCACATCGGCGGACAAATTAACGGTGCGAACCGGCGCATCACTGTCATCAGAGTTGATTGTCAAAACAGTGGATATCGTTGTACCTGTGTCGCCGGAATCCGGTGTTACAACGGCGGACAGGGTCAGGAATTCGCCGGGAGACAACACGCGGGGCAACAACTCGCCGGGCTGGGGGGCAACCGCAAATCGCGTGTTATCAACGGATACACTGCTAACGGTTAGCAGTCCCTGGCCGTTGTTGGTTACCACCAACTCCTGTGTTGAATCAGATGTATCATACACGGTACCGAATTCCACGCTGTCAACCACATCGATATTGCCCAGGCCAGGCGCCGGAATCCCGTTACCCGACAAATCAATCACAATATCAGGACCGGCGTTGTGACTGATGGTTATCGATCCCGTATAACCAAGTATCGCGGTGGGCGAGAAGACAACAGATACCGTGCGCGAGAACCCGTTGGGCTCTATGGTAAAGC
>JASFOJ010000209.1:0-7107 GCA_050116575.1 Gammaproteobacteria bacterium
TGGAGTTAGCATAGACTACGTCTTGATATCATTACTACGGGAGCCGGGTCGCCGGGTGTTCGATCAATATTTGATGGTTTTTCTATTATTGCTCCATATCGCCATGGCGATATGGAGCATTGTGCACGCGTTGTTAAACAAACGGGATCCGCGCTCCGCACTGGGCTGGATCATCATATCGCTTTTCTTTCCCATTGTAGGTCCGTTCTTTTATTGGATATTCGGTATGAATCGTGTGCAAGTGCGCGCACAGCGGTTGCTGAATAAATCATTGACCCGGACAACCGTAGAGCGACGGGAAGACGCGCTCCGCCGATCCCCGGATTCTTCCCGTGAAAGCCATCATACGATCCGGACTTTTCTCAAGGTATCCGACAAGGTATGCCGTTTGCCGGCGATTCCCGGCAATCAGGTTGATATTTTGTTTAATGGTGACGAGGCGTATCCGGCTATGTTGCAGGCGATTGAGCAGGCACAACGTTCGGTTTACCTGATGACTTATATTTTTGACACCGACGATACGGGTTATACGTTTATCGAGGCGCTGGACCGCTGCCAAAAACGGGGAGTGGACGTAAAAGTGCTGATTGACGGTATCGGAGAACTGGGCAACTGGCGGCGCGCGTCGACATTATTGGCGCGGCTTGGCGTTAATGTGCAACGATTTTTGCCCATGACAGCCAGACCGCCGGTTTTTTACTGGAATTTGCGTAACCATCGCAAGTTATTGGTCATCGACGATGAAATCGCCTTTACCGGAGGTATTAATATCAGCTCCCGCCACGTATTGAAAAACAATCATTCCAAGTCGCGGGTGGTGGATATGCATTTCCGGCTTGCCGGTCCTATTGTATCCGAACTCAGGACGGTGTTTATGGATGATTGGGAATTTGTCACCGGACAACCCATGGCCTCCCCGCCATTGGAACTCAAACCCTGTGGTACTGCGTTATGCCGGGTGGTCGTGGATGAACCCAGCGAAAGCACTGACAGGCTTGCCACCACGCTGGCGGCGGCGGTAACCGCCGCCAAGCAGCGCGTGGTGGTAGCAACGCCCTATTTTCTGCCGTCCCGTGAATTGATGTCGGCCTTACAGGCTGCAGGATTGCGCGACATTGACGTTACCGTTTTATTACCGGCCAAAAACGACAACCGGCTGGTACACTGGGCGACGCGGCACCTGTTGCGCAATTTGATACAGTTTGATGTAAAAATCTTTTACCAGCCAGCACCTTTTGTGCATACCAAATTATTTATCATCGATGACCAGTTGGTATTTTTTGGTTCGGCTAATATGGATCCCCGCAGCTTGCGTCTGAACTTTGAATTAAACGTGGAAGCCTACGACGGCGACCTGGTCGAGCGCCTGATGGCATATATTCACAAGCAGATTGCAGCGTCCAGCGCGATGACAATACAGGACTTAGAACAGCGCACATTATCGCAGAAAATACGTGATGCCAGCGCATGGCTGTTTTCGCCCTATCTGTAAACCAGTGCCTCATGCTTGTTCCAGCAATTTAAGCAGGCTCAATGCATTCATCGGTGCCCGTCCGTTGGCATCGTTGTCAAAGTAGACATATACATCGCGCTTTTGCCGGAGCCAGGATTTTATTTGCCGGCTCCATTTGGACAGCTTCGCCGGCGAATAATTGGATGCGTATGTCTGCGGATTACCGTGCAGTCGAATATAAACAAAATCGGCGGTTACGGCCGGCCACAACGGCCAGTCACCGGCGTCCGACTGGCAGACGCCGACGCTATGTTGTTGCAGTAACGTCGCAACGTCATCGGCGAACCACGATGCATCCCGAAATTCAATAGTGTGGCGCACGTTACGCCAGCTTTTCAACGCATCCAGAAACGTGGCCAGTCTATCCGTGTTACGGGTAAAGTTGGCTGGAAGCTGCCAGAGTACAACGGCCAGTTTTTCGCCCAGGGCATCGGCGTGTTCTTTTTCCAGCTGGATGGAATCCTGCGGATTTTTAAGGCGTTTGGTGTGAGTGAGATAGCGGTTGGCCTTAATGCTGAAACGAAACGCGGCCGGCGTTTCGTCGTACCAGCGCTGAAAAGTATCCCGGGATTGAAGGCGGTAAAACGTCCCGTTAACTTCAATGGAGTTAAAGTGGTCGCTGCAAAAGCGTAGCCATTGGGATTTCGGTGTATTGCCGTAAAAACGCGATTTCCAGTGAATGTAATTCCATCCGCTGGTGCCAATATAACCACGTGCCGCCATGTCAGTAACCCAGACTAATAGTTAATATGATGAAAAGTGTAAAATAATTTATTCATATACTGATTAGTTTGCGTGCATAAATGGAAGATAGCCCGGCGAGGCGGCCGCGTTCATCGGTCATGGGGCATCGTTCAACAGGACGTGAAACAGCAAGCCAGCAAATATGCCTGTAAGCATGGAATTTTAATCAGTTTTTGCAGTAAACGAAACCAGTATCATCATTTACGAACGAAGTTTAGTTTGATTATTTTGGCATCTGTAAATGCATCTGGTGAAATATTGTCTATTATTAGTATATTCAGTGGGCAATGCCGTAACAAAGTCGTTTCCGGCCTATACGCCGAAACAGCAATTCACCAACAATCAAATTAACTGGTATCCCAGCCGGTACCTGGAGGATGTTGTGTCTGCTGTTCCAATGGGCAACTGGTGCAAGGTGGGTTTTCTCGCGGGGTGTGTAGCCTTCGGTTACCTGACCAACGCCTGCGCGCGGCCAATACCTTCACCTTCCGTCGATGTTAACCCCAATCAACTACGCATCGCTGCGGCACGTTCGGCAAAAGATCTGGGATTGGTCCATGCCCTTGCCGACCAATTTCAAAAGCAACATAACAACATTGATATAACCATTAGCTCGGGCGGCGTTTTACAGGTTCTGGATGATGGCCGGCGGGGAAGGGCGGATGTTGTATTCAGTCATCATGAACTGGCGGAGAGCCGCTTCGTCCGTGACGGTTACGCACTTCGCCATACCCGTGTTATGTATACCGAGTATGCCGTGTTCGGACCGCCAGGAGACCCGCTGAGCTTATCCTCTGAAACTGACGTTATCAGCGTCTTTAAAAAGCTGGCTGACGCACAAGTTAGGTTCCACGCACCATCGCCCCAGTCTGCGACGAATATGAAAATCGAGGAAATCTGGAGCATGGCAGGTATTGATCCCCAGTGGACAGGTTATGAAAATACCGGCGTTAGTGGTTACGCCACACTGTTGCAGGCAGCGGACCTGGGCGTCTATACCATTGCCGAAATGGCGACTTACATCGCGAACAAAGATGAATTTAACGGCGGCGTTGTTCCACTTTATCGAGATGATATTAATTTACGCAATACCTATAGCGTGGCGGTAGTCAATCCCAATAAAGTGCCCGGGGTAAACACCCGCCTTGCCCTGGCTTTCCATGATTACCTGGTTTCTGATAAGGGGCAGGAATTTATACGCAGATTTGCTGAACAGCATTTCAATGCATCGGTACTGGTGCCCGCTGCGCGATTTGATCCCAGGTTAAGGGAACTGCTCGCACAACAGGCGCTGGAAGAGGAAACGAATAATCTGCGTTTATCCATCACCGCCACTATCGCGCTGATATTGTTGTTGTTAACCAGTATCCTGTTGTTTTTGAGAATGCGCAAGGTGGAACGCAGGCATTTGCAAACCAAGTTGCATGGTGAAGCCATGGAGCTGGCGCGCGACGAAATCATGCGGAGCAATAAACGTTTACAGCGGGAAATCGAGGAACACAAGCGAACCGAGCAGCGCTTGAAGGAGGCGGTCGACGGGCTCAATGCTTCCGAAGCGGAATTAAAAAGCTACCGTGATCACCTGGAGGCGCTGGTTGACGCCAGGACACGAGAGCTTCAAACCGCCGTCAACGAACTGCAGGCGTTTTCCTATTCGGTATCACATGATTTGCGTTCGCCGTTAAGAAGTATTAGCGGGTTCAGCCATGTGCTTCTTGAAGGATCTGTTAACAAACTGGACGACGATGGAACACGTTATCTCAAGCGCATTATCAGCGCCAGTGAGCGTATGGATATGCTCATTGACGGTTTGTTACAGCTGTCGCATATTTCGCAACATGATTTAGATCACAAAACCATTGACCTGGGAACCCTGGCGTCAGAGGTTCTCAATAGTCTCCGGCTCGAAACGGAAGAACGATGTATACAGGCCGACATTGAAGAGGATCTTACGACGCACGGTGATGAAAACATGATGCGCGTGGTTATGGAAAATTTATTGAGAAATGCCCTCAAATTCACCCGTCAAAACCGGGCGGCAAGGATAAGCGTAGGGAAAACTGTCCGTAACAATACAACTTGCTTTTATGTCAAGGACAATGGCGTGGGGTTCAATTCGGCAGAAGGCGATAAACTGTTCAAGCCGTTTCAACGGTTGCATGATGATCCATCGTTTGAAGGGCACGGCATTGGTTTGTCCACCGTGCAACGAATTGTTGAACGCCACGGCGGCACTATTTGGGCGCAATCACAGCCGGGCGAGGGAGCTACGTTTTACTTTACCCTGTCACCGATGATTACCAACGGCACGGTCAACCCATCAACGATGGCCGGCTGAACGGAATTTTCAAATACCACGTATTGCATCCGTCCAGTTAGTGTTAGGTTATTTGTTTTCCACAATGGGTTCCAGAGTCAGTTCCACCCGGCGGTTAAGGGCACGGCCCTGCTCGGTACTGTTATCCGCCACGGGTTCACTTTCACCCTTGCCGATCGCAGCCAGTCTTTGTTTTGCGATTCCCCTGTTGATCAGATAAGTCGATACCGCCAACGCACGATTTTCGGAAAGTTTCTGGTTATAGGCATCAGTTCCGATGCTGTCGGTATAGCCTTCCACGGTTATCAGGGTTTTTTGATATTTTTTTAGCACTAACGCTACTGAATCCAGTGTGGGCTTAAACAGTGGTTTGAGTTTATAGCTGTCAAAGTCAAAGGTAATGTTGCTGGGCATGTTCAGTGTGATATCGTTACCGTTGCGGGTAACGCTAACACCTGTATTCCGCAACTGTTGACGTAATTCTTCTTCCTGCTTGTCCATGTAATTGCCGACCGCACCACCGGTCAATGCACCGATACCGGCTCCAATAATCATACCTCTCGTTCGGTCATTGCGGCTGGATGTCGCAGCGCCCAGCAATGCACCGGCGATGGCGCCAAAGGCCGCCCCGGTTGTGGCCTTGGTGGATTCTTCTTCGCCAGTGTATGGGTTGGTGGTCGCACAGCCGCTCAACCCCAGGTTGGTAACCATTGTAGCGGCCAATAGAAAGACAAGTGTTCTCGATGTCGGCATAGGTTCCTCGTTACGTCTCACTATTCAATGAAAAAGGCGTCGGCTCCAGGGGCACGCGCGATCCTGAAACGGCATCCTACGATAAAAACTTTCAAGTTTTAATAGTTTGGACTTGGAAGCTGAAACGCACAATGACAGAAATCAGTGCAACCGGTATCCGGCAGGTGAACATCCCGCCATTTTAAATGGTGGGTGACCGGCCGTTTTTGCACTACGAAAAGCGCTGACAAGTGTTGTAAAAACCACGTACGTAATATTATTCGTTCGAACAATAAATACGCTTGTTATACGTTATGGTGATATTTTACCGGGGTTGAGGCTGGATAAGGCATTGAATAATGTATTCAACTGTGAAGACATTGTGGTAACTGAATACAGCCGTAAACGAATGGTACACGTACGCGTTAATTTAAATCATACTTAGATGTAGCCATTGATGTCTTTTAGGGGAGAAACCAAAATGCGTACCATATTGTTCACCGCGCTTGTCATGATGTTATCAGCCTGTGGTTTAAATCAGTCCGGCACCGATAACACGGCCGACTCCAAAGCAAGTGCCGACAGCACCGAGCTGCCCGTTGTTCAGCAACCCGCTGAAACTGCTAATGGGCAAATGCAGTCCATGGATTCAGAAGCCGCTGCCATGGAAGCAGCCAGCTCCGATGAATCGGCGCAAGCCAGTGATTCAATGGAAAGTTCCGAGCCAGCTATGGCTGATATGGAGCCGGGCAAAGACATGCAGCCGGAAGCCAGCACCGCGGGAGAAGGGTCCGATTCACAGGACAAGGTCTCCGACAAGACCAAGGTGCCCGAAAGTCCCGACCAAAAAAGTTAACGAAATCGCACAGCAGAAGATACACCCCTTTGTTTGTTGTAAACATTCGAAGGGGTGTCGCTGTTTCATAATAACTGTTGTGCGATCACTGTTATTAGATAATAAGGGGTGAGGTTAAAACGTCATGTCCGCACTACAAGTTCGCTGGCTTACGGAACATTTGTCGCAAGGCAAAATAACCAGGGAAGAGTTTGCGTCGCTTTATACATTAGTAGCAAGTACCACACAGAATTTAGATCAAGGGACAAACCAACAACGCCGCACCGTGCCGCGCCTGCATCCGGTTACCCGGCGTATACTGGTTCAGATCCGCATGTTCAAAGCCGTGGCCAGGGCGGCCAGGAATCTTTTGTTAATCGGTGTAATGTGTGCCTGTTATCTTGCCTGGGAGGCCTATCACCAGGAAAGTGGTCAAAATTTTAATATCAGCGCCATAACCGGCTACTTTACCGGCGCCCTGTTTACAGGAGCCACGTTGCAGCCGTTGCCATCAGGCATTAAACCGGCGGCGGAATATTTGTCTGACCGCAACAACTGGCAAGGGCCGCACATAAAGGAGTTTGATCAACGCTGGCAGACGCTGACTCAGGACAAACAAAACCAGTATCGGGAAACAGAATGGTTTCGGGCGTTTTCACTGGCGTTGGCGCTGCAGATTGCCGATCAACGTGCATTGGCAAAAAGTGGTAATGTGGACGCCGCGCGGCGCCAACAGATACTGAAAAATCTGGCGCAATCTATTAAACCGTCCGCCGGGGCATCCTGATCAAGCTGTTCCGAGCCGCCGGCCGCCAGGGCTCGTAAACGTGATTAATCCCCCCAATAACGGGTATTGTTAAATACCGGTTTTTTGCTACTATTTTACTGAAATATCAGTTGTTTCACTGCGCTAACTCCTTGTAATGCAAGGCGTTATGATTGAGCGCTTGTCACCGATGCAGTTAC
>JASFOJ010000210.1:0-7096 GCA_050116575.1 Gammaproteobacteria bacterium
TGAACTGCTTCAGGCAGGCAAAGCAGCAGCGGTCAATGAATTCGCTCTTATAATATTTTAGGTTAACGCCACTTACTATAGTTTTTATTTTTTTAAATTGGCGAATGCATCGGCCATGGCGGAGTTAATCGGCGGTGCTGATTTCGGTTTTCTTTGTTTGTTAGCTCCTTTTGTTCGCGGAGTTTCAGGTTTGTTTTTTGATTTTGATGGCGCGCTGGTTTTATTGTCCTGGCCCGGTTCGTCACTGAGGCGCATGGATAAACCAATGCGCTTGCGGGGTATGTCGACTTCCATGACTTTCACTTTTACCACCTGGCCGGCTTTCACCACGTCCCGGGGGTCTTTAACAAATTTTTCCGCTAACGCTGAAATATGAATCAGCCCATCCTGGTGGACGCCGATATCAACAAAAGCCCCGAAGTTGGTGACATTGGTAACAACGCCTTCCAGGATCATGCCTGCGTCCAGGTCTTCAGGCGTTTCAATACCTTCCTTGAAGCTGGCGGTCTTGAACTCCGGCCTTGGGTCACGGCCGGGTTTGTTTAATTCCTCGATAATGTCGCGTACCGTTATTTCGCCGAACTGGTCATCGGCGAAATCATTGGCAGCCAATCGGTTCAAAAATGCGCTGTCGCCGATGACATCGGTGATGTTGCGCTGCGAGGTTTCAAGAATTTTTTCTACAACAGGGTAAGCTTCCGGGTGAACGGCGGAGGCGTCCAGCGGGTTGTCGCCGTTTTGAATGCGCAAAAACCCTGCGGCCTGTTCAAACGCCTTAGGTCCCAGTCGTGGCACTTTAAGCAGTTGTTGACGGTTGCGGATGGCACCTTGTTGCTCACGATAATTTACAATATTGGCGGCCAGGGTTTCGCTTAAACCTGCTACCCTGGTGAGTAACGGCACCGATGCAGTATTGACTTCGACGCCGACTGCGTTAACACAGTCTTCCACGACGGCATCGAGTTTTCGCGCCAGTTGTTGTTGGTTGACGTCGTGTTGATACTGGCCGACACCGATGGACTTGGGTTCGATTTTTACCAGTTCTGCCAGCGGGTCCTGCAGGCGCCGCGCAATAGATACCGCGCCTCGATACGATACATCGAGGTTTGGAAATTCTTTGGCCGCCAGCGCCGAAGCGGAATAAACGGAGGCGCCGGCCTCACTGACGACGAGGCTGGTTAATTTTAGTTCCGGGTGGCGTTTGATCAGTTCATTGACCAATTTATCCGTTTCCCGTGAAGCGGTACCGTTGCCGATACTGATTAATTCGACGCCGTGCTTTTTGCACAGTTGCGCCAATACGGTTAATGATTTATCCCATTGTTTCTGGGGGGCGTGTGGAAAAATCGTAGTCTGTTCCAATAACTTGCCCGTACCGTCAACAATCACCACTTTTACGCCGGTACGTAAACCGGGATCCAGTCCCATGCTAACCCGCATCCCTGCCGGCGCCGCCAGCAACAGATCGCGAAGGTTTTCGCCGAACACACGGATAGCTTCGACTTCCGCGTTCTCCCGCAAGCGCAGTAGCAACTCTGTTTCGATGCGCATGGAGACTTTCACCCGCCACGCCAGCCGCGCGCCCTCCAATAACCAAGGATCAGCGGACCGGCCCTTATCAGCCAGGCCAAAATGTTGCGCCACCATGCTGTCGCAGATTCCGGTATCCGCAATATTGTCCAGGTCGTCCTGTCCGGGAACCATGGTTTTGACGCGCAGTACACCTTCTTCACGTCCGCGAAACAGCGCCAATGCGCGGTGAGAAGGAATGCGGTTTAACGGTTCGCTGAATTCGAAGTAATCGGCAAATTTGGCGCCTTTTTGTTGTTCACCACCGATGACTGTCGATGTAAGCTGTGCGTGTTCCCAGACATAGTTGCGCAGTTTTCCCACCAGGTTGGCCTCATCACCAACACGTTCCATAAATATCTGCCGGGCACCATCCAATACTGCCGCGCTGTCTTTGAAACCGGCCTCTTCATTGATATAGTCTTCAGCCAGTAGTGATGGTTCTTTCGTTGGATCTTCCAGTATCGCATCCAGCAACGGTTCGATACCGGCTTCGCGGGCAATTTGCGCTTTGGTGCGTCGCTTGGGTTTGTAGGGCGCGTATAAATCCTCCAGGCGCGTTTTGGTTTCCGCCTCCAGAATTGCTTCTTTTAACTCGGGGGTCAGTTTTTCCTGCTCATCGATGGACTTGAGAATAGTGGCGCGCCGTTCTTCCAGTTCACGTAAATAAATCAACCGTTCTTCAAGTTGACGCAGTTGGCTGTCGTCAAGACCCGACGTGACTTCCTTGCGATAACGGGCAATAAATGGAACCGTTGCGCCTTCGTCCAGCAGTTGAATAGTGGCGTCAACCTGTGACTGTTTGACACCAAGTTCTTCAGCAATACGTGCAGCAATATTCATGAGTTTTTAAAACCGGAAAGATTTACATTAGTGAAAAGAGGGCAAAGTTTACCAAAACATCGTCGACGATACAGCTAGGCGATGACAAAAATTTGTGGTAGTCAATTATCGATTCGGACAGAGCAGTTGAAAGGGCAGTGAAATAAAGGTAAACATCGTCAGGTGGTTTCCACGCCGTCAAAAAAATCCACTTCACCGGTTTCCACCGAATATTCGGCGCCCACCACAAGCAGTCCCTCATTGCGGATCAACTGTTCCAGGATTTCCGAACCATGGCGTAAATGATTGGCCGAAGCCCTGACATTGGCCCGTATCGCGCGCTGTGCCAGATCATCAAGATTGTTTTTTAATTCGGTTTGCAGTAATCCTTCTACCGATGGGCGGACCCGGTCTACGATGGAACGCAAATTACGTGACTGGCTTTCCGCCGGACGTTGTAGTTCTTCGATAGTTGCCGTGATGGCACCACATTGTGAATGCCCCAGTACGACTACCAGCCGGGTACCGAAACGTGATGCCGCGAATTCCACGCTTCCCACCTGTGAGGGAGCAACGATATTACCGGCGACACGAATGACAAACAAATCTCCCAACCCCTGGTCGAACACCAGTTCCGCCGGTACCCGCGAGTCCGAACAGCCGAGGATTATGGCTTTGGGGCGCTGCTCTTTAACCAGTTGTACGCGGCGTGATTGGATAAGGGCGTTTTCACCGCTGCGAACGTTATTGACAAATCGGCGGTTACCTTCCCTGAGATGTTTCAGTGCTTTTTGTGCAGATAATATCATGAGCCTATATTAGTTTTAGGTTTGCCGACGATGTTTGTGTCAGCCTGATTGCTCACGCACCAGGCCAGCTGAACAGGTTGCACTATTCTAATAAAAAACACTAGCTGCGCAAAGATATTCTTGCTGATAAAATAATGTATTTATAAGCATATTGCGGTTCCATGGAGTGCCACCTTGGTGGCTTGCCGCATTGATGCAGATTGTCGGTTATTGGCAAAACGCCAATTGCGGCGGTTCCAAGATTCTTCGTTAGTCAATTGAGCAAATACTAGTTTGCAGGAATCTGTGGACGGATGACTTTACGAATACGTACAATGTCGCCCGGATAAATCCAGTCGGGGTCGCGCACGTAGCTTAGTTCGGACAGCCGCTTGTATTGAAAAGGGTCTCCCAGGTACTTGGCGGCAATGTCCCACAACGTATCGCCTTTTACCACGATATAGATAAACTCATCATATTGCGCCACATTCCAGTTATCCGTTTTCCCATGCAAAGCCAGATGATCCAGGCTCCGGACTGGTTGTTCCTCGACGAAAGATAATCTTTCGGAGACAGTATTGCTTAACTGCTGTTGTTGGGTCCTATCAGTGAAAACGGTGGACTTTTTGTTGTGGTTTATGTCCGGGGTTGTTGTTTGCGCTTCCGGCATTTTGGCCGATGGTCGTTCCACAGTAATGGAATATGTTTGGGTTTTCAAACCCAGAATGACCTGGTACCGGTCTGGGCGTTTCGAAGGTTGTGCCGGCGCCATAGCAACATTACTTGAATCATTTTCGCTTTTGAGACCGCCAGCTGTTGTTTTCTCTTCTTCAGCGGCAAGTTCCATTTTTGGTGCCGTAACGTTGTCATCAACCTGTTTTTGTTGAACAGGTTTGCGATAGGTGTTTTCAGCTGGGGTAAATTCCGTAATACTATCGTTGCTCAACGAGCGCCATACGAGTACCGGCAGCAATGTCGATAAAAGTAACAAAACAGTTTTCCAGCGCGGGGATAGCCTTTTGACAATATTCGCACCGGGTGGTTGGGAAGACAGCGTTGTTTCGTGTTGGACATCTTGACCGCTACTTTCAATGTTTGTGTAAGTTGCTGGTGTATTTTTCGTGTGCAGTGGGGGTAACGCAACTGCTTTGAGAGCGATAGATTGGTATTGCGCCGAATTGTTTAGCGTTTCTCCCCCGGATTCGACTTTCGTAAATTGCCAGTTATAAAAGTCGTAGCGGTTATCCGTTGGTTCGCTTTTAGAAACGGTTACCGGTGTCTCAGTTGGTATTTCTGGAGTCGCGGCATCGGCCGGAAATCTTGCGCCGGGTTTTTTATCACAGTTGTTTTCCCCGGCAACGTCAAGGTTTGCGGATGGGTTGGCGATTTGCGCAGAACCAGAGTTTGTGGGGATCGTTGCATCGGGATGTTCCACCGCAATTTTGTGCTCGGTATCGTGAATGCCAGGTCCTGTGTCGATAATGGTGGCGTTTGGGACTGGCGCAATTACACGCTGTTCCTGTTTTACGGTGTTGGCACTACGGTCAACGTTATCGTCCTGATCAGTGTTAACCGGGTATTGCTTTTTGCCGCGGCTCAGGCACGGGCCGTTATACTCTTTGTCGAGCGTCTGTAAATCAATATACAACAGTAATTGCTCTTTGTGCCTTACTATGTGCGATACGATGTTATCCGCTAAAAAGGGATCCTGTTCATGAAAGTCTGCGCTGCTGGCGTCGACGATATCCAGCGCTTCATCGACCCAGAATCCCGTCAACTGTGCACCGCTATTGACAATTATGATGACACCATTATTGTTGCCGGCTCCAACAGGTTCATCGAAATACGTTCGCAGGCAATGTACCGGCGTCGCCGAGTTATTAAAATCGATCATTCCTGCTAGCGAACGAGGGCTGAATGGCAATCTGGTTATTGCAGGGGGTTCAATGATGGATACAACACTGGCAGCGCTTATACAGCAATAGGAGTCCGCAACACGAAATACCAACAAATCCTGTTGGTCCTGTTGCAGGTACGGGTTGATGGCGATGGTGTCGGTCATCGAAAATGGAGGCTAAAAGGTTAATTCATTGAAGACGTTTTATCTAAAACGTATCGGCCTTTTCTAGTTCATTTTAATGGCGAATTAATAGAATATGTCACGTTATGGATCAGATGCTTATGGGTATTTTACGTAGTTAGGCCGTTGATAATGCTCGTGAAAACCACAGCGCAACATGTTGTTGTAGGAAGGGTTTGGTTGATCTGGCAATTTTGCGGTTTCGGTGGCAAACCAGTTACACCCCATCTTTATACCTTCGCGGATACGATGGGCCATGAGCGCGCCCTGGATACCGCGTTTGCGGTAAGTTTGCAGGGTGGTTGCCGTGTTTAGGTGACCGATATCGTTGTGAATCGTCAGGCAGCCTGCACCCACCGGTATATCGCCATCCTGTGCCAGGTAGACATGGTTGTCAGGGATACTGACGACACTGGAAAACACCGGCAACAGTTTATCGGGTAAATCGAAACCGGCACATATTAATGAACCCACCAGCGTGGCATGATCAGTGCCCACTTCGACGATTTCCAGGTCGGTGGTAAGGTCGGGCGGCGCCTCGTGGCCACGGATCATCTTTACCCAGTGGTTGACGATTTCAAAGCCGCGGCTATCAAGCCATCGCGCAATATTCTCGGGTTGAGCATCGGGAGACAGTGAAACACCAATGGGCAGGTTTTTATTGTCGTATAGCGCAATGAGTTTATCCAGGGCTTGCTCGGTGGCAGCGGCTTCCAGGCCAAAACCCAGTACGCGGTTAAACATCCAGTCGGGCATTTTTTCCATGATCAGCGCCGTGGCAAGATCCACCTTGTGCAACGATATTCCCAGATCATTAGCATCGCTGGGTGGCACGGCTTGCCATAAACCGGTCCATAGTGCCAGTTCACTGTGCTCGACAATCATTGTGGATTTTTGCATGGTTTGGGTGCCCCGTGAAATTACCTGTGCGCCTTCCTAATAGGATAGTCTATTCAGGCATGGTTTCACATTAGTGCCATGAGAAGACTGCCTTGAGCTTATCGAATACGGGAAGGGGGTATAGCACAACGCATTCATGCTTTCCAACCACTATAAATGAAAAGGCGGGCACATGGCCCGCCAGGTTGTAGCGAGGGGGACTTAGAACTCGTATTCAAAAAGACCGGTAAGGGTCGCGGCCGGTGTGGCGGAGGTTAAACCGGCAAGCAGACCGAGGCCGTATTTCCAGGCATGGCCACTGGCGGTTTTAAGCTTGCCAAAGATGGCGGGACCAACCTGGTGAACCTGCTCATCAGTCGGGTTGAAATCGTCCACATCTCCGGTTTCACCGTAACCTTCCAGGCCAATTTCCATTTTTCGATCGCCATGCCAGCGATATTGCCAGGCATAGGCAAACTGCCAGCCGTCAGCCGCGTTGTCGCCGCTTTGGTTCTCAAAGGTCAGATTCACGGTCAACAGGTCCTGGCCTAATTGTTTTTGCATAATGGGGGTGAGGGCTGTTTTGTCCGGTTCGCCGGATTCGCGGGCTTTTGAGTACTCAATTAAAAAGCCCCAGTCCGCCCAGTATTTGCCTTGTGGCGTCAGCTGGAAAAGGTTTTCCCATTCGACTGATTCCATTTCGTAGTTATCCACGCCAGCGGGTTTTTCGACTTCGCCATAAAGTTCGGTGAACCAGAAATTGTTAATCCCGTGCCCGACCCCAATCTTGTATTTCTGCTCATTTCGAAGGGCACTATCGCTGTCGGAAGTGATATGGCCTCGCAATTCCAGTTCCGTTTCTCCTTTTTCGACAGTGGGGTAATACACCTTATGGGTGGCATGCGCCGGTGCGGGAACAAGAACCATCGTGACAAGCGTGATGGCGGCAACAATCACT
>JASFOJ010000211.1:0-7043 GCA_050116575.1 Gammaproteobacteria bacterium
GTAGCTCTGTTATTTTTAAAGGACTGTTTCGGCTGTCGGTAGCTCTGTTATTTTTAAAGGACTGTTTCGGCTATGGCTACTAACATTTTTATTTAAAATTCGAATCGCTGTCAATGCGATAGCTCTTAGTTCGGAAGCTCTTATTTAGGAATGTACAGATCAGTAATCGTGCCTTCAAAAGCTTCGGCCGCCATCATCACGGATTCGGACAAAGTGGGATGGGGGTGGATGGTCAACCCGATATCCTGCGCGTCGGCACCCATTTCAATGGCCAGGGTACCTTCGGCGATTAGCTCCCCGGCATAGGGACCCACGGCACCCATGCCGATAATTCGGCCGCTGTCATTATCAAACAAAATTTTTGTCAGCCCCTCATCACGGCCCAGTGAAAGAGAACGACCACTGGCGTTCCAGGGAAATACACCTTTGCCATAATTTAATCCCTGTTGTTTGGCCTCCGGTTCCGTGACGCCCACCCAGGCTACTTCCGGGTCCGTATAGGCCACCGACGGAACGACGCGCGCATCCAATGCCGACTTCTGGCCTGCCGCAACTTCCGCCGCGACCTTGCCTTCGTGGCTGGCCTTGTGTGCCAGTAATGGTTCGCCCACGATATCGCCGATGGCAAAAATATGGGAAACGTTGGTGCGCATTTGCTTGTCGACCTGGATAAACCCCCTGTCGTCCACGTGCACACCGGCGTTGTCGCAACCGATATTATGGCCGTTGGACTTACGTCCCACCGCGACTAAGATATAGTCGAACTGCTTGGGTTCCGGCGCATTTTCACCTTTAAAATGCACCAGCAATCCCTGTTCTTTGGCTACCACATGATCCACTTCGGTATGAAAGTGAATGTTCTGGTACAAACGGGTAATGCGTTTGCGCAATGGCGCCACCAGCTCCCGGTCCAGCCCGGACAGTAAACTGCCGGAGCGAACCACTACCGTTACCTTCATCCCCAGGGCATGGTAAACCGTGGCCATTTCCAGGGCGATAATTCCACCGCCCACAACCAGTAACTCACCCTTGATATCCGGCAACTCCAGTGCGGACGTGGAATCCAGGATACGCGGATCATCATTGGGCAGTTGCGGCAGTTTGGTCGCCTGGGAACCCGCCGCGATAATGGCACTGTTAAATGAGATTGTCTTGATACCTTCGTCTGTTGCCACTTCGAGTTTGCCGGGCGACACAAATTGACCGCTCCCCTGCACCACCTGAACCTGGCGTTTTTCAGCCAGCCCTTCCAGCCCGGACGTCAGTCGATCAACAACGCTGCTTTTCCATTCCACCAGCTTGCCTTTGTCGATCGTGGGCGCACCACCGAAATCAACGCCCCGTTGTTTCATATCCCTCGTTTCATCAATGACCTGCGCCACGTGTAACAACGCTTTGGAAGGGATGCAGCCCACGTTAAGACACACACCGCCCAGCCGCGGATAGCGCTCTACCAATATGACCCGCTTGCCCAGATCGGCGGCACGAAACGCCGCTGTATATCCGCCGGGACCGGCGCCCAACACCAATACTTCCGCGTGCATGTCCGCATCGCCGGCGGACACCGCGGGAGCCGGCTGCTTTTTCGGTGGTGCCGACGTTTCGGATTCCGATGCCGCTTGTGCCCTTGGCTCCGGTTGACTCTCGACAGTTTTCGCTTCCGCTACAGGTTTTCCTGTTGCAGCCGCTGCGTCGATTTCCAGGGTTAAAATCGCTGACCCCTCGGATACTTTGTCACCCACGTTAACTTGTAATTCCTTCACCATACCGCTCTTGGGAGACGGTACTTCCATGGTCGCCTTGTCGCTTTCCAGGGAAATTAACGGATCTTCCTGCTGAACCTTATCGCCGGGTGCTACCAGGACCTCGATGACACCCACGTCTTCGAAGTCCCCAATATCCGGTACTTTGATTTGTTCAATGGCCATTATTTATCGATTATGTGTGTTGGTTGGTGCGCGTTATCGCATCGTATTATTACCGACATTTACAACAACACCTTGCGCATGTCAGTGATCAGGTCGCACAAAAAAGTTGAAAAACGCGCCGCCTTGGCGCCGTCGATTACGCGGTGGTCATAGGACAATGATATCGGCAGTATCAGGCGCGGTTGAAATTCTCCGTCTTGATAGACCGGCTTGGTTTCACTACGCGACACGCCCAGTATGGCCACTTCCGGTGCATTGATAATGGGCGTAAACGCCGTGCCACCAATGCCCCCGAGATTGGAAATGGAAAAACAGGCGCCCTGCATGTCACCGGGCGAGAGTTTCTTTTCGCGGGCTTTTTCACTGAGTTCCATCAACTCCCGGGCCAGTTCAAATACGCCTTTTTTGTCCACATCGCGCACCACCGGTACCAGCAAACCATCGGCAGTGTCCACTGCAACACCGATATGAATGTATTTTTTCACAATCAACTGTTCACCGTTTGGATGCAACGACGCATTAAAGTCGGGAAAGGCCTTTAACGCGGCGGCGCATGCCTTCATGAGAAAAGGCAACAGGGTCAGCTTGATGTCCTGTTTTTCCGCAACGGCCTTTTGTTGTTTACGAAATGCTTCCAGGTCGGTAATGTCGGCCTCATCAAACTGCGTAACATGCGGAATGGTTACCCAGTTGCGGTGCAAGTTGGTGGACGATATTTTCTGGATCCGGCTTAGCGATTTGGTTTCGGTTGCTCCAAACTTGGAAAAATCCACTTCGGGCATGGACGGTAAACCAAAGCCGGCGCCCGACGGCGCGCTTAACCGGGATTTCACATAAGCCTGTACGTCTTCCTTAAGGATGCGACTTTTAGGACCGGAGCCCTGGATCTGTCCCAAATCGGCGCCCAGTTCACGGGCAAAACGCCGGACCGAGGGGCTGGCATGGGCTTTATCAAAGTTCTTCTCATCCACCGGTTCCAGCGGCGGCGGACGATAATCATGCGGGTGCGAAGGCTCGCCGGCTTTTTCTGCTGTTGGCTGTTCGGTCTTGGGCGCTTCAACTGACCGAGCTGGTTGCGCCGGCGGCGCTTTGGATGGTTTGGATTCCGGCTGCTTGGCCTCAGGGGGTTTTTCCGCCGCGGATGTTTCGCTGGCGTCCAGCGTGAGGATCTTGCTGCCTTCGGACACTTTATCGCCCGTGTGAATTACGACGTTGGTGATTTTGCCGGTAAAGGGGGACGGCACATCCATGGTTGCCTTGTCGCTTTCCAGCGTGATTAACGCGTCTTCTTGCTGGACGCTATCACCTTTGGCCACCAGCACGTCAATGACCTCGACATCCTTAAAATCACCAATATCCGGTACCAGGACTTCCTGCTCGCTCAACGTTTCCCCCTTATGCCGGATGCCTGCAATCTGTGTTGTATTTTGTTTTGCCTATGTTCATTCATCATGATTACGCACGCGCAGGATTGAGCCGCTCAGTATCGATGTTGAATTTCTTAATCGCTTCACTGACCCTGGAGGCATCAACAGTGCCTTCATCTGCCAAAGCTTTCAACGCCGCCACGGTCACATAATAGCGGTCCACTTCAAAAAAGTGGCGCAATTCCTCCCGCGTGTCACTGCGGCCAAATCCGTCGGTGCCCAGCACCACGTAATGCTGTGGAACAAAGGCACGGATTTGATCGGCGAAAGCTTTCATGTAATCGGTGGCGGCAATCACCGGACCTTGCTGATCCGCAAGACACTGCTCCACATAGCTGACTTTCGGCGTCTGTTGTGGGTGATGCAAATTCCAGTGCTCCACATCCAGTCCCTCCCGGCGCAGTTCGGTGAAGCTGGTAACGCTCCACACATTCGCCGCCACATCAAATTCATCCTGCAACAGATCTGCGGCCGCGATGACTTCACGCAGGATGGAACCACTGCCCATCAATTGCACCCTGGCATTTTGATCGTTGGATTTTTTGGCGGCTTTTTTCCTGGCGGTTTTCGCTTTATCCTTACCTTTATTTTCGCCTTCAACGGCGCCTTGCTGGAACAGATACATGCCTTTGCGAATACCCTCTTCAACACCGTCCGGCATGGCCGGGTGATGATAGTTCTCGTTCATGGCGGTAACGTAATAAAATACGCGTTCCTGCTCCTGGTACATGCGGCGAATACCATCCTGCACAATGACCGCCAGTTCATAAGCAAAAGTCGGATCATAGCAGATACAATTGGGCACGACTGAAAACAGTATATGACTATGACCATCATCGTGCTGCAATCCCTCGCCGTGCAGCGTTGTCCGTCCGGCAGTCCCGCCAATAAGAAAACCTTGTGCCTGCATATCACCCGCGGCCCATACAAAATCACCGACCCTTTGGTAGCCGAACATGGAATAGTAAATATAAAAGGGTATCATTTGCAGGCCATGGTTACTGTAGGCGGTACCGGCGGCCAGCCAGGAATTAAACGACCCGGCTTCGGTTATGCCCTCTTCCAGTATCTGGCCTTTTTGGTCTTCCCGGTAATACAACAATTGATCGCGGTCCACGGGATCGTATAACTGACCGTGGGGTGCATAAATGCCAATCTGCCGGAATAGTCCTTCCATGCCGAAGGTACGCGCTTCATCGGGTACAATGGGCACAATGCGCTCGCCGATGGACTTATCGCGAATCAAACTCGTCAGCATTCGCACCAACGCCATGGTGGTGGAGAACTCCCGGTCCCCGCTGCTCTCCAGCAGCTTGTCAAATATTTTCAGCTCCGGCGCCTGCAACGGCTCGGCGTCGGTGTGTCGTTCAGGCAGGTAACCGCCCAAGGCCTCGCGCCGTTGTTTGAGGTATTGGATTTCTGGGCTATCATCGTCGGGGCGATACAGGGGACTCGACGCGATATCATCATCGGAGATGGGTACGTCGAAACGATCGCGAAACGCTTTTAGGGCGTCCTCGCCCATTTTCTTTTGTTGATGGGTAATGTTCTGGCCCTCGCCGGCTTCCCCCATGCCGTAACCCTTGACGGTTTTGGCCAGAATAACCGTGGGCTGTCCTTTGTGTTTCACCGCGGCGGCGTAGGCAGCATAAACTTTGTGGGGATCATGTCCGCCCCGGTTCAATCGCCAGATATCTTCATCGGAGAGATTGGCCACCATATCCTTCAGTTCAGGATATTTTCCAAAGAAATTTTCGCGGGTATAGGCCCCTCCCTTGGCCTTATATGCCTGGTATTGGCCATCGACGCACTCTTCCATGCGTTTGCGCAATAATCCTTTGTCATCTTTGTCCAGCAGCGGATCCCAGTAAGAGCCCCAGATCACTTTAATGACATTCCAGCCGGCGCCACGGAACATCGCCTCCAGTTCCTGGATGATTTTACCGTTGCCACGCACCGGGCCATCCAGACGTTGTAAATTACAGTTAATCACAAAAATCAGGTTGTCGAGGTTTTCGCGGGACCCCATGGTCAGCGCACCCAATGATTCAGGCTCGTCCATTTCACCGTCACCCAGGAACGCCCATACCTTGCGGTCGTTGGCTGGCAGGATGCCACGGTTTTGCAGGTACTTCATAAAGCGGGCCTGGTATATGGCCATCATGGGGCCTAATCCCATGCACACCGTGGGGAACTGCCAGAATTGCGGCATCAGTTTGGGATGGGGGTAAGAAGATAGACCCTTGCCGCTCACCTCCCGGCGGAACCGGTATAGCTGGTCTTCGGTGAGGCGCCCTTCGAGGTAGGCCCGGGCGTAAATACCGGGCGCCGAATGACCCTGAATGAGCACCAGGTCGCCACCGTTCTCCTCACTGCGTGCCCGGAAAAAATGATTAAAACCCACATCATATAAAGTCGCCGCCGAGGCAAAACTGGCGATGTGGCCACCCAGGCCGGCAAATTTCTGATTGGCCTGTACGACCATGGCGGTAGCATTCCAGCGGATCAGGGAACGAATGCGCCGCTCCAGTTTAGCATCACCCGGCGAGCGCTCCTCCAGGTGTGGCGGTATAGTGTTCAGATAAGCCGTGTTGGCGCTAAAGGGTAAATACGCGCCGGAACGCCGCGCTTTGTCAATGAGCTGCTCTAATAAATAGTGGGCCCTGTATGGTCCTTCGTACTGCAACACGCCTTCCAGCGCTTCCAACCATTCACGGGTTTCCTGGGCGTCAATATCGTCAGGTTGTGCAGCCATGTCTCACCTTTTACTCTGTCAATTACTGAATCAACAATTTTTGCGTTCCGAGTCCCAAATTATAGAACACGTTTACCGGACAATATCCTGTTTTTCAAGACAAATTATGTTTTTAGCATAAACACGGAATCGCATAAAATCCGTGCAGTATCAACCATATTGGTTGGGGATTTCCCCAGTACGTGGTGATGGCCAGGGCGGTGATTATTACGAATCAACAAGATATACAGGTCTTCAAGCCATATACCTAACCGGGCGAAGCAAAACTGAAACGCACAATAATGGAGCGCACCGCCGGGCTCGCTCGCAAACTAGCAGCCTTTACCCCGTTAATAACGAGGTACGTGCATAGGATTTTCGAAAGCAAAACCGCGGAGAAATTCCCTTGCCGGCGCCCGTGTTTCAGTCTCACCGTCGTGTCACCACTCCACGACAGCAAAATTCACCGTCTTGCGGTATCTCCCGGCACCAGGGCTAGTGTCAGGATAGTACTAGTGGGACCTTGACGTTGAGATTTGAAACGAACTGATGGACTAACGACATGCACCAAACTTATAGGCTCTGTTTTATTGTCGTTTGGTCATTGTCTATAATACCGTCTATAAAAGTGGGGTCACTGCTTTGCGCGCCCTGGCACAAAACTTTTATCAGCATTGGCGCAAGATAGAGGTCCAGCAGCAAAGCAACCGTTATGGCCAGGGTAACAAATATCCCAAACTGGGAACTGGGCAGAAACGAGGATGTGGCGAGACAGGCGAAGCCGCCGGCGACTATTAGCGTCGTATTTACAATACTCTTTCCGACATGAATAACAGCTTTATCGACAGCCGAAGCTATATCATACCCGTGCTTCAGGTAATACTTAATCCGGCTAAACAGGTGAATGGTATCATCAACAACGACACCCAGGGTAATACCGCCGATCAATGCCGT
>JASFOJ010000212.1:0-6944 GCA_050116575.1 Gammaproteobacteria bacterium
GCCATACAACTTGAGCAATGCCTTGCCCGCGGATACCAGATTATTTTGGGCCAGGGCGGTCAGCTGCCACAACTTTTGTCCATCGCCGGTAGCTTTGAGATTCCGCAACCGGTCCAGCTTGTCTTGTATGTACAGCAGCTTCGCCTGCATGGTTCCACGCAATGGCTCTTCATCAATTCGTTCGACAATATCGGCGGCATCGTCATAACGCTGCAACTCCATCATAACTTCCGCCATTTGCCGGTGCGTCGCGTCGGGCCACTTTTCATGTTTTTCATAAGCCGCGATCGCACTATCGTAATCGTAGGTACGGTACATGAGTTCCAGATCAACCGCGCGCGCCTTGACTGCATCGTAGGCATACAGATTTTTTACGGTTCGGGGAATGGACTTGTATTCCTGCCATCGAAACAGCGCCTGGGCATATTTGTATAATGTTTCAGTCGCATCAGGTCCGAGAATAGGGTTTACATCCAGCGTATAGTTATCCCACAACAATTTATAGGGGCTCTCGTCCCCAGTTGCATTTTTATCCAGCGCCGACAGGCGTACCTCCGACAGGATATTCATATCGGTATTGGGTTCGACACCATCGACCAGTTTCATGATCTGGTCGCGAGACAAGGCGTAATACCATAACAAGTCCTCCGGCTCCTCCAGGTCATGGTAGCCGACACCTTCTTTGATTTTGTCCTCGTTAAAGCGCTTGCTTACCCGGTCCAGATCAAATACCAGCGGCTGTTCGGAACCGAACATCAGGAAGTCGCCGGTGCTGGTATCCGCCATAGTGAACCCGTGGGGGAAAACTTCGAAAAAAGCTTTCATTATCGACTTCAAGGTCGTAGCGTCCATGTTAAACATGCTGACCCATTGACCGTAAATACCACCCTTGTTCAAACGCGATTTAACCACGCGAAAAAAGTCCCTGGTAAACACCGTGGACGCCCGGGACAACCACGGATGGGACGGTTGTGCCGCGATTAGATCATACTGTTGATCTTCCAGTAACAGTGTATTGCGCGCATCATTGTATTCCAGCGTGACCCGCGGATCCTGCAGCATGGGTATATTATCTTTAAATAAAAACCTGCCGGCATCAACAATGGCCGGTTCCAGCTCCACGACCTTGATAGAATCCAGCTTTTCGGTCAGCGTTAATGCCCGGGTGGTAAATCCACCGCCGTAACCCACAACGAAAGCGGACTTGGGGTCTTCATGCAGAAAGTAAGGCATCAATCCCAGCAGATACTCGATAATCGGCGGATTGGCGAGATCGTGCTTGTCAAAGCCGGATTCATTGAGCCCGTTATTCTGGATACGTACATAGCGCCCGTCATAGGTCACCAGGCTGACAATCCCGGTTTTACCCTCTTTAACGTATAACACCCGGGGACTCTTGTCGGTTCCAGCCTTGGTATCGTATTGGTACTGCACTGAAGCGATTAAGTCCTTATAGCTGATATGCTCAAATATCCAATTGCTGCCGATACCGATGACCGCCAGCACCGTCACCGCGATGCGAGGAGCCGGCTTGGGCAATGGTTTAACAAAAATAAACGGCAGCACCAGTATCACCAATGCGAGGTACGTTAACAGAAAATCGGTTCCGTACTGTGGAATAATCCAGAATCCCGCGGCAACGGAACCAAAGATACTGGCAACGGTATTCACTGCATAGGCTTTGCCGATACGCGCCCTGACACCGGACAAATTGCCGCAATATAATTGCAGGTTAAGGGGAAACAACGCGCCGAAAATAAACGTCGGCACGATTAGCATCGTGAATACGATGCCGTATTTAACACCGTGGCGTAACCAGGGCTCCACGGAAAAATGATTCACCGCCTCGAAAATCGGTGGCAGAAAACTCAAAAATGCCCGGGTAAACAGCAACGCGGTTCCCAGCGCCACCAGCCCCACCGCCATCCAGAATTCCGGCCGGTTAATACGGTCGAGGTACTTTTTTACCCACCACGAACCGGCGGCGATACCCAACAAGAACACGGTAAGAATCGCCGAGAAACCGTAAATGGTTGTACCGGTAAAAATGGACAGGTACTTGGTCCAGCCTACTTCGGTGGCGATGGCGACAAATCCGGTTGCAAACAAGACAACCAACGCATGAATTCGCAGCGGCGCATGTTGTTGCAATGAATACTTTTGTTGCGTCGTAAGTTCCCCGCGTATGTCTTCGGCGGTTTCAATGGGTGGCAACGTTAAGCGCGAGTTAACGTAACTGGCCGTTACCACAATAAACGCGTTCAACAAGACCGCCGTGTAAATTGCGCCGTCCAGTCCCCAGTTAGGCACAAATACAAATCCCGCCAGCAACGCGCCGAACACAGCGCCGGCCGTATTAAGGCTATACAACTGACTGACCCGTTTTCCCATATCCGCCTGGCGGCGCACTAAAATAGCGGCCATCACCGGAAAGGTTGCCCCCATGCACATAGTCGGAACCACCAACAACACCATGGCCACGGCAAATTTAAATTCCAGAATGGACCCCAGGTGGGGAATGACTGCCATCATATTATCGAGGTTCAACAACACCGGCAGCAGCATCAACCCGGAGATGCCAATAATCGCTTCCAACGCAATATAAACACGGAGATTATCAATACGGTTGCGCGTAATACGTTCGGCCAGATAACTGCCGATGGCCAGACCAAGAAAAAATGCAGCCAGTACGGTACTCACGGATGCGCTGGTTGACCCCATACTCAGTCCCAGCAACCGCACCCACACTACTTGATACGTCAGCGCAGCCACCCCCGAGACCACCAGAAACAATGCCGCGAGCAAAAACATATAATGAACCTTTCCTGTTGATGAATGTATGTTGTCTTTTTTCTTTATCGTTATGTATTAGCTGCTGGAGGAACGCTACGCCGGACGCCGCCGCCAATTAGGCGATCTATTATAGAGAGAGCAGCAATAAACGGTAGGGGTTATCCACGCATTGTTACCGAATTCCACATCTTTACAATCTTTACATCATTGACACAAGTCCGGCGATGTCGCATAAAATTGGACCGAGTCTAAGTTTACTACGGACACAGGCGCGTAACGATGTTGATACAGAACGCGCCCGGGCCACTTACGTATATTTACGTAATTTGTATTTTTAGTATACGGGTTATTTTTTAACCTACACCACCCGCACAATAAAAACCATACAATATCTAATAAAACAATAACTTATAAAACACAATCAATTCCCACTATCGAATATCAGCACACTCCCTGAAACAAACTAACTATTTATTCTACTTAAGTAGGTTTTTGTAGGCAGAGTTTTAATTTACTAAAGTAAATAACTTAAAATAACCTTAATAAGGTTTTTTATTATTCATATGTCTGTTAATTAAGGCCAATCAAAACAGTGAGTTAACCCCTTTATTGTCTAAAAATTACACGTTAAAAATAAAAATTAAATAAACTACTTAAAATTTGACGACTTCTAAATTCCTGTGCTACCTTGTACGTGTCTTCGATGCAACAAGATGGTGCGAGGGAAAAGCTGTATGGCCCGAACACTATTTTATTCGAAGGCCTTGGAGATCTAACGATCGTCCTGAACATGTACGACTGTCTAGTCCATCATGACTACCAGTCGCACCATGCTCGGAGCTCTCGTTAGTCACCTAGCTAACTGTTCTACGTCTCGCACGTATGAACGCCATAAACCATCGTTAACTCGCAAACCCACATAGGAGGTCTACTATGGGCGGAGGCGGAGGCGGCGGTGGTGGCGGCGGCGGCGGCGGCGGCGGAATGGGCGGCGGCGGTGGCGGCGGTATGGGCGGCGGCATGGGTGGCGGCGGCGGTGGCATGGGTGGCGGTGGCGGCGGCGGCATGGGCGGCGGCGGTGGTGGAGGCGGAGGTGGCGGCGGCGGAATGTAATCCGCTCCGTACCTACTAGCTTCAACTACCAACGTTGAACATGAAGTCGAGCTACCAAAGCTCAAGTCACACGCCAAGCTTACCCAAGCTTGCTGTGTACTGTTGTTACTCGCTACGCACATTTTGTTGCACGCGGCTTGTTCGCAAGTCACCTCGCTACAAAAAACCGTAGTCAGCTTTAGCGCAAAGCTGTATGAGGAAGGGGCACTTCGGTGGCCCTTCTTCTATTTCGGGGGCTGACAATTCATAGGTTGAAAATTCAAAGGTTGGAAGTTGAGGCGGCCGGTGAGCAAATGCTGCCTGGCGCCTGAACAATACAATCTTTGGGGCTATGGCTCCCAGGCTTACCGGTGATCTGTTGTCTTTTTTCCCTGCGTTTGCCATTGCACGGCTTGTTGATAACCATCATGCCGGGCCAGCAATTCTTCGTGGCTGCCGGAAGTAACAGTGCCGTCCCCGTTAAAATACAAGACACGGTCGGCGGAACGAATGGACGAATAACGATGAGCGATAATCAGTGTGGTGCGGTTTTTTCGCAACCTTGCCAGCGCCTCCAGGAGCATTTGCTCGGAGCGGCTATCCAGAGCGGAGGAAGCCTCATCCAGTACCAGGATTGGTGCATCCCGCAAAAATGCCTGCGCGATTGCCAGGCGTTGAAATTGTCCGACGGATAAACTGACTCCCGCCGTACCAATCGTAGTATCAAGACCGGCATCCAGCTTCTCGATATACTCCCACGCAAAACTTGCCTTGCAGGCGTCAATCATTTGTTGTTCTGAAGCATTTTCCTTCGCCAGGCGCAGGTTTTCCCGGATGGTGTCGTTGATAAAAAAGGGTTCCTGCCAGACGATAGCAATGTTGTGACGCAGAGACTTCAACGTCACCGATTTGATATCCACACCGTCGACGGTTATTTGGCCCTGTTGCGGATCGTGGAACCGCAACAACAGATTGGCAAATGTTGATTTACCGGAGCCACTGGGTCCCACCAGCGCCACACTCTCCCCCGCTTTAATTTCCTGGGTAATGCCGGAAAATACGGGGCGGCCCTCTTGCTGATAAGCAAATTGCACATGGTCGAAAACAATATCACCGTCTTTCACTTCCAATTCAGTGGCGGCAGGAAGTTCCTGGACGCCGGGCCGTGATTCCAGCACTTCTCTCACCCGCCGGGCCGCACCGGCGTCGCCCTGTAACTGGATAGGAATAATCGCGATACCCCGTACCGGCACCGACAGGTAACCTAAATACACGATGAAACTCACCAGGCTTCCCACCAACAACTGCCCGGATTCGATTTTACCCATCCCCATATAAACAATAACCACACCGGACAGATAAATCAGCACCGAAAACAACCGGTCATAAGCGATATCAACGGCACGCATTTTTAGCGCCCAATAACGGGCGATATCGAAAACCGCATGATGGCGGTCACTGATTCTGTGCTCCACCGTAAAGGAACTGATACCGCGCAGATTTCCCAACGCCTGTTCCTCAAACGCCATAAGCTCACCATTGCGCCGGTAATATTGCGTTGCGGCTCTGCCTTTACGGGGCGCAAGAAACCGTTGCAACAGGTAGAACAACGGCGCCAGACACAATGCAACCAACGCCAGTTTCCAATCGATCCAGAACAGCATGGCAAGATACACCACCAGCACCAGCATGTGGGACAAAAAACTTAGCGGCACATCAAGAACAAACGTCAGCAAACGGTCGATGTCGTTGGTGATGCGCGCCATCATGTCGCCTTTTTTAAAACGTTCCGTAATGGGGTAAGAAAACTGCATGACATGCAGCAGTATGGCTTTGCGTATCCGTGCCACGAAACGCAGATATACCCACTGAAACGTATACAAATAGACATACTGCATGGCTTGATTGACAACCACAATAACAGCCAGCCATGCCAGCGTTACAGCAAGCAATTCGAAAGCGCGGTGGGTCAGATGATTAACCGCCGTGCCCAGCATCCATATCATGGCGGTGTTGGCCGCGGTTATGCCCACTAATAGCAGGCACATTAGCAGGATGTAGCGATTATCCTGGCGCAAATACGGAGCAACGTAGGACCGCACAGCCCGGGCCGTTTTCAACAAGTGGACCAGGCTGGCATCGGGGCTATTTAACATGGGCTCGAGGAATATTTTGTCGTTATGCGGATTTACCGGCTTTATACCTGTCTTTTATAGCACAGGGCAACGCATAACCATTATAGGAGGAGTCGCCGTAAAGTAAAAAAAGTGTGTTTTGCCACACCATTACTATCACAATGACCGGAAAATCGTAAACCACGTAACACCAGAACGCTGTGATGATAATATCGTCCTAATGTCAGCGTTGCCGGACGAAAAAGGAAATTGGAGGAAAATAAAAAAGGCGCCCTTCATGTTTTTATGATGAAGGTAGCGCCTGTAGTGATGCTGACAGTCTGATTGTACAGTTCGCAAGGATACTGGTAACCAGATTTCTATTTATTGTGGCTCTTTCAAGCAGACTATTTAAAGCGTTAACAAGAGGACACCCATGCCTTTGTACCTCTTGTTGTCCCTGCTTTCGGCCACTCATGCCAGCCGCCCTGAAAATTCTATGTACTGAGCTGTGCGATTGTTTCGGCATCATGGCTTGTTTGCCAAATATGCCGTACAAGTATGAATTGCACTCAATCCAGTAACTTACAAACTAAGTCGAGTTTATCAGCGCCAATTCACCGGCGTCAAGTGCAGGAATTACGCCGCAGACCGCCGCTAAACATCTATAACTTATTGATATTATAGATATTTCATTTCGTTGAACGTAAGGAATCTCTTACAAAAAAAATCCTGAATGCCTCATGCGTTGCGGCCAACTACTCAACGATTAACCATTTGTCTAAGCATCAAGATCACACCGCAACCTGCACACGATCAACACTCAACGGATAGAGGATAGAGGATAGAGGATAGAGGATAGAGGATAGAGGATAGAGGATAGAGGATAGAGGATAGAGGATAGAGGATAGAGGATAGAGGATAGAGGATAGAGGATAGAGGATA
>JASFOJ010000213.1:0-6765 GCA_050116575.1 Gammaproteobacteria bacterium
AGACAGGATTTTGGCCTGTTTCCAGGTTGTTGTCATTGACTAATGAAGGATTGGTCATTAATGGAGAAAATTTTAAACATTACCAATGGCGATAGTGCTGTGCGGGTCATGAAAGCGGCGCAAATGTCGGGCGACATTTTACCCTGGCGCGATGTGTTGCACGATGGGCCTGTACCCGCGGGCTTGTCATTGCGTGAGCTTTCTGAAGTGCGGGCCCAGTTCATTATTGACCAAGGATGGGGGGATCCCGACGCAATCAGGAACGATTTTGCCACACGGGATAAACAGCTTGAGTCATGTGATGAGTATGACAAAGTTACATTGTGGTTTGAGCATGATTTATATGATCAGCTGCAAATTCTGCAGGTTCTGGACTGGTTTGCAGATCATCCTCCCAAAAAAGCCAGACTTTCTATCATTTGCACCGAGCAGTATCTGGGGCCGTCAAGCCCTGAGCAACTGAAAGAATTGGTAAAATTTGAAGAAGACATTACGGAGCACCATCTGGTGGTCGCAAAAACAGCCTGGTCCGCATTTCGGGAGCCGGCTCCGGAGCTATTGCTGAAACTGCTCCATGATGATTTAAGTATATTGCCTTTTCTGGAAGGCGCCATTATCAGGTTATTGGAAGAATACCCGAACTGCGAAAATGGTCTGTCTCGTACCGCACAAAAAGCCCTGGAATTAGTCACGAACGGAGAAAAGCGTCCAGGAAGGCTGTTTGGCGCCTACCAGGAAACGGAACAAAGGAGGTTTATGGGCGACTCCAGTTTCTGGGGCATATTGCATGAATTACTGAATTCGCATCCACCGTTGATCGAACTACCCCCGGGTAAACAATTAACGCTTCCAACCAGCCCCGACCAGGAACTCACGATTACCACAGCAGGGCGCGAGGTGCTGGCAAACCGCCGAAACTGGCTGGATATGTGCTCGATCGACCGGTGGATTGGAGGCGTGCATTTAACACCCGTAAATGTGTGGTGTTGGGACGCTGCTAGCCAAACATTAAAAAGAATACCGCATAGCGCGTAGACCGCCCACCATGCCTATGTCTTTCGTTGCAGGCTGTTATTATACCCCGCTCAAATCAGCGCGACCATATGCGGCGCGGGCTCAATGTCGGTGCTTCGAGCTTTCTTTTCAAGGAGCTATTACTAGTTACTAGTACCATTGTGTTGCTGGTTCTTCGCCTGGGGCTATTCGGCGGAATCCATAACCAGCATGAAGACAAGTGCTGGAACTAACCCCATCAAACGCCGTCTCACAAAAAGCATCACCTATTTTACAATTACAGAAATCTGGCCTGCGGGTTGAATTGTCAATTGTTGTATATCGAGTATATTCAACTGGTTAATAACGCCGTATGTAGTTTCCGGGCCGGGCCGTCCGTCGCTGTTGATATTCGATAACCGACGTATTCGTGTCATGGGTTCCGGCGCACCCGGCGATAAATCAAGCTGCTATTACAGGTGTCAGCATGTCCCACTATATAACTGTTATTCCCATCGTATTGATGTTGGCGACCAACGCGGTGCAGGCGGCCAGCGCAATAGCGCCGGAAGAGAATATTCACTACATTGCCGAACATTTGGTGGAAGCGGGCCAGGATGCGCGTTACTTCGGAATACCAGGGCCCGCGGCAGCGGCGCCAACTGACGAATGGCGTCCCATTGTGGGAGTGGCCGGTGCCGATTACGGTAACAAACTGGCGAGCGCCAGGGGCGGGTTGTTAACTTTGGGTGTTGAACACGGCTGGAGTCCAACCACAAATTACAGTCTGCTGGCTTTTTACGACCGGTTCAACGTTTACGGCGATAACTCGCAAAATGTACTGGTCTCGGGTCCGGTTAGGAATTTGCCCCTCGATATCCCGGAGTACGCGATATTCAGCAGTCCGGGTGGATATTTTACTCATAGTGGGTTAGGGCTGGTGGTACGACACAATGGTAATAACCCGTCAATAAACGGCTGGAGCAACGAGTGGGGCCTGTTGCTGGAACGTTTATCTGTTAACGATTTTTATATGCATTATCGATTGATATCCGGCGCCGACGCAGGCGCAGAAGGTGATATCCAATATGGCGGCACCAACTATTTCCTTACCCCGTTCTTTGGCGGGCAATACCGTTACCACCTCAGCCATCGCTTCCTGTTGTTGCCACGATACTCCATGGGGATTCCACTGCCGCCCGGTGAAATGACCACACGCATAACAGGCCCGGGGATTGACGTGACGGCCGATTCATCAGGTGGACGGAATATAAACGTCGGCGATGGTTTTGTCACCCTGGGTATGGGTTTGCGTGACAGGAATACCCGGCTCGAGGTTGATCTCGGTTCCGTCTTGGCTTTTCCCACAGTCGAACGGCTGACTCACCAGGGTATTGATACTGCTATTATGTTATCCGTCACCTGGCGGGGAATGGATTAATTTGGCGAAGCGCACCATTTGCGCAGTCACAACATTTACATACCAACGACATGATTTGTCGTTATTTCGTGGTGTTTAGGAAGTGGCGTTGTAGATGTACTTTCCATGCCGGCGGTATCAAAATGCCTACGGCAAGCAAAATAACCATAATGATTGAAAATCTATGAAACCGGTGTTCGCAGCCATTTTTATCAGCATATTTGTCGCTGTGTACGGTGCGCTTCATTACTATGCCTACCGAAAACTCGCACCTCTGTTTCCGCAACACCACTGGATATTAATCAGCATCCTGGTGCTGCTCGGCTGCTCCATCTTTATTGTCGAAATATTTATGCACGCTGGTGTTGTCAACGGGATTACCCGTCCGGCGGCACTGATTAGTTTCAGCTGGATGGGTTTGCTGTTTTTGTTTTTTGCGTTATCCGGTGCCATTGATGTCGTTGCATGGGTTGCCGGCAAAACCGCGGCCCACCAAATCCACGTAACGCTGGGTTCGCCGGGGCGTACTATTGTCGTGAGTATTGTCGTGCTTCTAACGGCCGGTTACGGTCACTGGTCGTCACAGCGATTTCATATCGAGAAGATTTTGCTGTCATCACCGAAAATCACTGCGCCCTTAACGATTGTTCAAATTACTGATTTACACCTGGGTTTGTTGGGCGACGAAGCGTATTTTCAAGGTGTCGTCGACGCGGTGAACGCCACGGACCCAGATATTATCGTGTCAACCGGAGATCTGGTAGACATGCAAATGGATCATCTCCAGAAATTTAAAAACATCATGTCGGGATTGCGGGCACGACTGGGAAAATACGCCGTATACGGCAACCACGAAGCACTGGCGGGGGTCGAAGCATCGCGGGCGTTTACCCAGAACATAGGGTTTTCCCTGTTATCCAATTCCGGTATCACTATCGATAACGCGATAAACCTGGTGGGTGTTGACGATCCCGCTGTTGACCGGTGGCGGCAATCGACTCCTGTTGATGAACACGCATTGCTGAAACAGTTTGATAACGGGTTGTTCACCCTGTTATTAAAACATCAGCCGCGCATCGACCATGCTTCTCAAGGCATGTTTGATCTGCAATTGTCGGGTCATACCCATGGCGGTCAGATTTTTCCTTTTGGCCTCCTGATTCACCTGTTCTACAAAGAGCCTTTTGGGTTTTCCCGTATTGGTGATAAAAGCTGGCTCTATGTTAGCCGAGGAACCGGAACCTGGGGCCCTCCCATGCGGGTCCTGGCGCCGCCGGAAGTTACTGTAATACAGTTGCGGGCAAGCGATTAGCTTTCCAGAGTCGGGGCTCGGTGGCGCAACCCGTCTGTGTTATAGCGCATGTACCCGCGCTGCCTGTGTGTAATTGCCGGATATTTCGCCGGTCATATCAAAGAGATTTTGTCGTGATAAAGATCAAAGTGTCCGGGCAGGAAACCAACTAGCATATCCAGCTATTGGCGAGTGTCATTCGCCAAATCGCGTTGCCAGTATTTTTAAGGGAATTCAATTGGTTAGTGGTGTCTGTAATCCCCTCGGTAACGTGCCGGTTTACATCAGCCGATCAATGGCTTCTATGATGGCAGTTAGCGCTTTGTGTTTACCCAAATGTTGAGGGATAAGCGTTCGCCAGAAATAGGTCCTTTGTTTTATTACAGTTATTTGCGGGAATTTCCAAGGAGACCATTATGAACATCAGAACCGTACTCACTTCGGCAATCGCAATACTATTGTTGTTACCGGTCGGTACGTCGTTCGCCGCCGATAAAGATCAGGATCGCAAACAGGATAAAACGCAACTTATGGATCGCGATCAGGATAAAGTATCCTCGCAAGACAAAATGATCTACGGCTGGCAACTAATGACCGTCGAAGAGCGCAAGCAACATCGCGCCAAGATGCAAAGTTTTGCCACCAAAGAGGAGCGCGAAGCCTACCGGAAAGAGCATCACAAGGAAATGCAGGCCCGTGCTCGGGAACAAGGAATTAAGCTACCTGATATGCCCATGAGAAGCGGCGGCCCCGGACCGGGATCCCAAAGCGGCGGGGGCGGTGGTGGCGCCGGTAAAGGCCGGTAACCGCCAAGCATCAGTTAACCTTTAACCGTACTTGCTAATATCAACAACGATTTTATTACCGTTACGAAGATTAAATTACCAACTAAAGCTGCCGCCATTTATTGCGGCAGCTTTTTTCTATCCATTTAAAAAGTCGTCAATCTTCCCAGCTGGTCTTCGATGAACCCCATAGGGCTGAGAATAAACCCATCAACACTGTTGTCGAAATAAATTCGGTTGCCTCCACAGAATGCCCGTCAGGGCGGTAGGTAGTACTGCTATGCCATACAGATACTGGTGAACCATAATCCCCGGAGCCCGTCACTGAGCGGCGCGGCACAAGTTGTCTGTGCGATGACCGAGCCAATGGCCACGCATAGCGCGACAATAACTTTAAAAGGTTCACGACAAGGCATTCACTTCAAATTTACTTTTCATGTCAGGATAGTACAAAGAAAGTGTATATATTTGCCACTGAGCTCAGGTGTGGCTAATGATCAGTTCTGCTTATGGTGGTGAATCGCCAGACCGGCGCCGAAAATCGTTGAATAACCCGCTGAATCGACTATTATTAACACTTGTGTTGCGTAAATTCCGGTCATTTTATTAGCTTGATGTTTGCCGGAATGGCGTAATTAATTGTATCTATTAATAATTCATATTATAAATCACACTTATATTTTTAGCATTGGCCATTTGATTAGAACTTTGACACATCAGGGGTAAGCAATGAAATATTTCTCCTTTGTACTATTGTCGTTGCTGTTGTTGGTTAGTGAGGCCGCATTCAGCGAAGAACAAAAACTGACCGCTGAACAGCAGCAATATCTGGAATGGGCAAAGAATCTGTGGGACTCAATGGACCGTAAGCAAGGAGAAATTACATTGCTTGACGGCGTGGCAACCCTGAATGTCCCGGAAGGTTTTTATTATTTGAATCCCGCTGATACCCAAAAGGTGCTGGTGGACGTATGGGGTAATCCGCCGGAGTCAAGCAACGGGACGCTGGGCATGCTGTTTCCAGCCGAATCCACGCCGTTCGACCCGGGCTCCTGGGGCGCCATTATTGAATATGAAGAAGATGGGTACGTATCGGACGAAGACGCGGATCAAATAGATTATGATGAGTTGCTGGCGCAAATGCAGGACAGTACCCGGGCGGCCAGCAAAGAGCGCGTCAATCAGGGCTATCAACCCATAGAATTAGTGGGATGGGCATCGGAGCCGTTTTACGACAAGGAATCCCATAAAATGCATTGGGCCAAGGAAGTGAAGTTCGGTAACCAGCCTGACGAGAACACACTCAATTACAACATCCGCGTGCTGGGCCGCAAAGGTGTGCTGGTGCTTAATTTTGTTGCCGGCATGAGTCAGAAACCCGTCATCGATCAAAAAATCGATTCTGTATTGGCAATGGCCGATTTCGATCAGGGTTCGCGCTATGAAGATTTCAACCCCGATATAGATAAAGTTGCCGCATACGGCATTGGCGCACTGGTTGCCGGTAAAGTAGCGGCGAAGGCCGGACTCTTTGCGGCAGCATTTCTGTTTCTCAAAAAATTTGGCATATTGATTTTCGCCGCCGTCGCAGGATTTTTCGGCAAGATCTTCAAGCGCAACAAAACCACCCCAGTCAGTTAAACTCCACTGATAACTCATAATTGGCCATGGTCCTGGTTTTTCCGGGACCATGGCTCTTCAAGATCTCAAAATTCACTCAGAATTATGGGCTGACACGTATGACGCTAGTGCCGGATAAGTTCACCTTTAAAATAGTATATTCTAATTATCGAATATAACCGTCGTTGAGCGCATAATGTTGGCGAATTGCTGTTTTATACTGAAAGCGGTCATTAGGGCTCAAGCAGAATTGGAGTAAAGATGTTTTTACTCTGAACCAAAATATTTGGCTATTGATACACCGGCCATAGGCTATATTCCTTCACCAACAATGCTGTTAATATCATTAAATTCAGTGATTTGATCGTTCTCAGAGAGCACATAAATGAGCCATCAACGGCTTCCACTGAAGGGAAAAACTATAGATAAAAAACTGGGAAGGAAACCAAAATGCTTTTTGTTTACCAGAAAACAACGCCTTATCTAGTTGTTTTATAAAAAATGTAAGGTTCCGTAAGCTTAGGCTATTAGTAATAATGTTAGTCGTATATAAAAGGAAATTAGCAAATGGAAAACAAGATATCAGGTTTATGTCACTGTGGATTGATTGGTTTCGAAATAAAAAATAACCCGAAGATTACAGTGAATTGTCATTG
>JASFOJ010000214.1:0-6752 GCA_050116575.1 Gammaproteobacteria bacterium
AGCTTTCACCAATCGCTGTAGCTGGCGATCATAGTGCTTGATGTGTTGATCTAATTCCAGTAACTGTTGATAGCCCTGGTTCAGTAGATGGCGAAAGCAGTCGGTTAAGCCATTTTCACCATCTTCCAGGATCTGCGGAATCGCATTACGACGCCGGTGATAAGAGGGAGGAGACCATTACATCATCCTACGAGCTGCATCCAATCTACTTGGTCCGGCGATGCGGTTCCTTCGTCACCGCATCCTGCGAGCTAGCTTTCATGGATCCCGGTTGCGAACACGGTCCACATAGTCCCACCCTAAAGCACGCACGGCTTTGAGCCAGGGATTACAAAAACCCGCATCGGTATTGACAATTGGATGGCAGCCCTCAGGAAGCAACGTCTGTAAGGATTTGAGAAACCGTATGTGCACGTTGTGATTGTTATTCGATTGTTCTGGATTCGCCTCTTCATACAGCGTTAAGGCACCACCTCCCGCTGGCACTAAGGCTCGAAGTAAATGATAGTCTCGCGCAGGGCAGAGATCACGGTTTTCCTTTATCAGATCGGGAAATCGTGGTCTGCCCCTTAATCCTGTGGAAATGAGCGAAAATCTCCCGATTTTCTGTAAATAATGTCAAATCACTTTTATAAAGTGAGTCACAATAATTGATTGTTGATTGCCATCAATGAAATTACGTGTGGTCGGTATAGTTTATTAGAAAATACAGTTAGTAACTAATGTGCCGGATGAGGGGCATAGGGTTATTCAGGTTTGCATTAACCTGGATCAAGTTTTTCCAATAAAATATCTTCTTAATGCCTATTTCTTTATACCGTTAAGACGTGGTGTTGGGATAGTTGCTTAATGGGAGGCAATCGTGTTTAGCATTTTTCGTGTTCTCTCTGCTGCTGTTTATTTCATACTTATTTTTCATATCCCTTTAGTCTCTGCTGGCACCGTTAGTCTTCCTCAGACGGGACAAACGACATGTTATAACGCCGCGGGTGATTCAGTTGCCTGTGTGGACACAGGGCAGGATGGGGAGCATACGTTCGGCGAGGCCTGGCCGTCACCGCGTTTTACGGACAACGGCAATGGCACCTTGACCGATGAATTGACCGGCCTGACCTGGCTGAAAGACGCCAACTGTGCAGCTACCGTCAGCCATGATCCGGATGAAACGGGCGACGGCACCATGGATTGGGCGAACTCGCTGCTATTCATCTCTCAAATAAATAGCGGCGCTGGCGGCTTCACCGACTGCAATGCTGGCTTTAACGACTGGCGCTTGCCTAACGTCAACGAACTGGAAACCCTGGTCAACGCTGAAGTCGCCAATCTTACCTGGTTGACCGATCAGGGCTTTACCAATCCTAGCGGTGGAGGTGGTTACTGGTCTTCAACGACCAGTACCAATTTTCTGCCGGGAAATGGTGTCTTCGTTGACTTGTCGGCCGGAGCGGTGAGTAATACAGACAAAAATGATGTGGGAGGCGTGTTGCCTGTGCGCGGTGGACAGCTTGATGGCAATGTTTACCTTGCTTACCCAGCGAATGTCTGGCGTACGGGACAAACTACCTCTTATACGGATGACGATGATGGTACTTACCAGGCTGGGGTTGAGTGGCCCGCTCCACGCTTCACGGATATCGGCGACGGTACGGTTACCGACAATTTGACCAACTTGATGTGGCTCAAGGATGCCAATTGCATTGCCAGTAATTATGCCGCCGACTATAGTGCTGATGGCGAAGTCACGTGGGCAACAGCGTTAGAGTTTATAAACCAGATGAATAGCGGTGCCCGGCCGTTGTGCGCCTCTTCTTATGACGACTGGCGCCTTGCCAATCGCAAAGAATTACTCAGCCTGGTGGACCGGTCCCAGTCCAATCCGGCATTGCCTGCGGGCCATCCTTTCGAGAATACGCCCCTCGCTTCGGCCTACTATTGGTCGTCGACGACTTACGCCAACAATACGTTGTGGGCCTGGCGTATGTGGACGCGAACCGGTGACATTGGCGGTGCTCCCAAGTCCAATCTCAGCCTGGTATGGCCGGTGCGTGGCGGCGCAGCCGCTGCACCCGAACCCGACATTGCGCTCGACCCAGCATCGATCAATTTTGGTTCGGTAACCATAGGCCAGTCGCCGGCCGAAATTGCCACGGTGTCCAATCTCGGCACTGCAACGCTGACCATATCACTCTTCGAGCTGGATGGCGTCAACAGCGACGAATTTGCGTTAAACAACAATGGGGGTAATGCACCCTGCGGCAACACGCCGGTGGTACTCGCGGCGAGCGCCAGTTGCACGGTTGCCATACAGTTTGTTCCTGCCAGTGCCGGCGCCAAGGTTGCCAATTTCCACGTGACATCGGACGACCCCGACGAGCCAGCAGCCGGCATTGATTTGAGTGGCACGGGCGTTTCGGCACAGGTGCCGAATATCAGTGTCGATGTCGAGGCCATTGACTTCGGCGCTGTCGTCGTTGGCGAAACCCCGAGCCAGGATTTCACGATAACGAACACCGGTGGCGCGGTGCTGAACTACGACGCCGATCTGACTAACTTCGATGATCCGGCGTTTGAGCTGGGTGCACAATACAGCGGAACCCTGCAACCGGAAGAGAGTTTCACCGGCACGGTCACCTTCGCGCCGCCAGGCGCGGGTGACTATCAAAACGCTGTGCGCATTATCTCCAATGATCCCGACACCGAGGGGACTCTGATCCAGCTCGCTGGCACGGGTGTGGCCGCCGGGGTTGGACCGGATATCACCGTAACCCCAACAAGCTATACCTTCCTGCCCGCGCCGATCGGTGGCGCTTCGCCGCCCGTCGATTTTACGATTGCCAATGACGGCGACCAAACATTAAGCGTGACCGAGATGAGATTGCAGGATGCCGTTAATTTCACTATCGATCTCGGTAGCGGTACGGCGCCTTGCGCGGCAACGCCTGTATCGCTGGAACCTGGTATGAGCTGCACCGTCGGTATCAGCTTCACACCGCAAAGTGATCTGGGTGCGTATGGCACTATTCTCATCATCGAGTCGAACGACCCTGATGAAGTGCGTACTGACGTTCCGCTCAACGGTAACGCCATTGAAATTCAGATACCGTTGCCCGATATCGAGGTCACTCCGTTGGAGTTCGATTTCGGTATCATCACGCGAAATGGTATTAGCGAGCCACTGGAAGTGCTGATTGAGAATGTGGGTCAAGCCACGCTACAGTTTTCCGACATTGCGCTCACGGATACCCGTAACTATGACCTCGACCTAAGTGCCGGTGCGAATCCCTGTGTTGCGCCGGCAAGCCAGCTCAATGCGGGCGGATCCTGTACGCTGAGTGTAACTTTCAATCCTGCCGATATAGGTAATTTGGATGCTCGCCTGAACATCGACTCCGATGATCCGTATTCACCGCGCATCATCGTCAGCCTGTTGGGTTTTGCTGAACCTGGAAGTGGCGGCGGGCCCTCATGCTTCGTTGCCACAGCCGCCTACGGCTCATATCTGGAGCCGGAAGTCGTCACTCTGCGCCAGTTCAGAGACGACTTCCTGTTGACCAACAGGGCAGGACGTGCTTTGGTGGCCTTCTATTACCGGCATTCACCACCTATCGCCAATTACATTAGCCAACATGATTCACTGCGTGCGCTGACTCGCTGGGCGTTGACACCGATTGTCTATAGTATCAGCTATCCAAAAACAGTGTTTGTGTTCCTCGCCGGCTCAATGGTGTTCGTATTGCGAAGGCGTAAAAAGAAACAGTTACAACAAAAAACTACTGCTTTGAAATAGATAGCTCTATGCTGTATGGCTCTTTGCAAGTTAGAGGATGATGCATGCAGAATTAATCCAATACAGGTGTGAGTTGTTAGCGCCAGGTTGGTAGAGGAGGAGAGTGCATAAAGTCATACTCAATTCGTGCTTAATCCTGGCACAGTTTTTTATTTGCGGTAGCGGGCAAGCGAGTACCTTCCAGGTAGAAGGCAGTGATTTAATTATGGGCGTCGGCCCCAGGGCTATTGGTATGGGCGGTGCAGTCACAGCAGCGAGTGACGACATCTTTTCGACGTTCTGGAATCCGGCCGGTCTGGCAGAGCTCAATAACAATCAGTTTGCCATATCAAGTCAGCTGAATGCAGATCTGTCCACAGTGAATTTTGTCGGCGTGGCCATCTCGGGTAACAGCCTGCAGTTCGGCGACTTAAAAAGTGTACTGAGTTTTGCCTGGTTACCGAGACTACACATTAACGCCGAAGGTAGTTACGGGCCCGAGGATTATGAAACTTTTTTCCTGCGCTATGCGCTGCCGGGCTTGCCTGATGAGTTTGACGGAAAAATCCACTCGAAGACCTATGATTATCGCCTGTCCTTTGCGTTAACACCGAAATCAAAACCCAGGTGGAGTTTAGGAATTACCATTGCTCGGGTTAATTGCCGTACCGACTTTTGTGGTACCACCGCTGAGGATCCAGGTGTCTATAAAGTCGTTACGACCGACGCAACCGCCACCAGTATCAATATTGGCGCAAAGTACTTTGCCAATGATCGGCTAACGCTGGGTATTAGTTTGAAAGATGTTAATACCGATCTTAAAGTTGATACTGTTGTCACCGATAGCAGCGGCGGCAGCACGGAGCATCATGTTACTGAATATCCTCAGGACCTCAGTATTGGTGTGCAGTGGAAATACTCACGACATGCCAGCCTCAGCGCCGACTATGAAACTTATATGGGCAAGTACGGGTCGTCAGACATTGATTTCAAGCTCCTCCGTGGCGGTTGGGAAAAGGTGGATAATAACTTTGCCTATCGCCTGGGTTTGCTTGCGTCTATTACGCTGGAAACAGAGGTGACCGGTAACATAAAAGATGATCTACCTGCACCTATCGGTATAACGGCTGGAATAGGCTGGAAAGCCCGTTGGGGAAGAATCGACTTCGCAATTTATCCACAACCCGTCATGTCTTATCAACGTCAAGCAGCTTATTTCGCAGCAGATCTGGCGCTAATATGTAAATTCTAAATTAATGAATAATAGGGGCAGGCTGAAGATCGAGCCAGGGCTCGCCCATTAGCCAGCTGTGGTCCATAAGCCAAAGTGTTCCAATAGCTACCTAATGCTAACTTAGCGGGAAGCCCGGGCCTGGATCTACGTAACTTATTGATAATCAGAAGAAATAACTTAAAAATATCGGTTGATATTGTGCTTAAATTGCACTTTTTGATGTCAAAAAAGCAATTTAAGATCCTGGTTTTCGAATCCGTATAAGGTTTGCATGCTATAGAGCATACCGAGCAGTATTCGCTGTTCCACCTGTTTGCGAAATCAAACGGTGGTAAGGTAGTTTAAAAAGGTATGTTTACGTTGCCGTCTATATAAAATCTCGATGTATTTAAAAGTGCTCTGTGTCGCCTGTGCCCAGGTTTGGTAGTCCTCATGATAAACCAGTTCGTTCTTTAAGGTGCCAGCTTCAACGGGTTCATGATTGTATTTCGATTTTGACAATCTATCTATGTAAGGCCTGATCAGGTGTATGTCCATCGTTTGTTAGAGATTTATACAGTAGTGGTCGACCAATAGAATTCAAATGGTCCCTAGGATTATTTTATCGATCCTATTTCTTAATGGTTACTAACATTGCGAACTAAACAAATATTAACCAATATGGTGTTATTATAATTAATATATAGAATGCATAAAAATAAATAAAATCGACTATAATTTATCTATACTCATATATAGATATCCGGACAATTGCTATGACCGAAGAAGAGTATTTCCAGGAAAGGTTAGAAGATCAATTAAGATGGTACAGTAGCAAAAGTAAATATAATCAGAGATGGTTTAATAGACTACGGCTAATCGAAATTTGTGCAGCAGCAATTATTCCATTTTTATCAGGAGTAGGTGAAAAAATTACTTACTCGTCCTGGTTGATAGGGTTTCTTGGTATTTTAATTGCGGTCGCAGCAGCTTCAATTACTTTATTTAAGTTTCATGAGAATTGGATAGAATATCGAACAACAGCAGAGCAGTTGAAGCACGAAAAGTATATATATCTGACAGGTATAAAACCATATAACGCGGACGATAGACTTGAACTGTTGGTTGAACGAGTCGAATCTCTGATTTCAAAAGAAAACTCAGCGTGGGCCGTTGAGATTCGCAAGCCTAGTAAGCTACCTAAAATATAAAGTATATTAATTTAAGTTGAAATTGGTATCGACACGCTTAATTTGATTTTGTCTTTATTGAAATTCTTATAAAAATAACCCTTGATAAAACGTGAATTGGTAGTTAACGAATATAAACATCAAATAGAGTCTTGATTAGATAATATGCAATTATTAGAGAGTAAGTTGCTAAATCACTTTTTATTTGAACTAGAATGTGGTGGGGCTCGATTGGTTGCTTGGTAATATTGATTCTCAAAACTTGTTATCGAATTAATTTATTTCTCGAAGAAAATTATTTGAAAGAAGTAGGAATTGTTGCGGTAAAAAAAGACCGTCATTACTTGAAATATGGTTGTATAACACCAAGCTAATTGCGTCTGCTTAATATTGTGTTGTGACCACAAAATAAACTAAATTGCAGAAACTCTCAAAATTTGATACGGAGGTTTTTATGTCCGACGTTTCAGAAGAAAGTCCTAAAGTCAGCAAACAGGTCGTAAGTCATAACTGGATTGAAAACTTTAAAAAGAAGTTAGAACCTTCGCAGGCAAGGTTTCCACATACAATACGCCGATGCTAT
>JASFOJ010000215.1:0-6733 GCA_050116575.1 Gammaproteobacteria bacterium
ATTTCAAGCTTCTTTAACGGGCTAAAGTTGAGATTTTTCATGATGCACGAGACTCCTCTGGATAAACGACACTGGCCTCATTGGTACAAGCCTGCTTGTGCCAGTCACCCTCTTCATAAATAAACACATCGGCGGTTTCCGGGTCGATGATCATCAGGCGTACCCAACCGTTACGTACCAGGTACTTTACGGCCACCACCGCTTCCACGGACTGCCGGGCATGTTCGAACGGCGCCTCGATCACGGTGATCAACCGCAACGGTTGATGGTAAGGTTTGCCGTTTTCATGAACCGTTTGCGCCGGCAACCCGGTGCGTAAATCACTGAGGTTACCGGTCATGACACCGAAGCGACCGGCAACGTTATGATATACCTTGCTGCCACTGCCAAAGCGGTCGTTGTCAACGGTCGAAAAATAGTGCTCCATGTTGATCCACTGCCCAACCACCAACGGTCCGGTAAGAATGTTTTCCAGCAAACGGCGCTTTTTGTCCACGCGGTAATCGTAGGAGTGCAAAAAGGCGCGGCCGTCCAGCGGCAACTGGCGGGTTAGCGCCCGGTTACCGATAATGAAATAGGCGTTACCCGACAAGCCCCACTCGGGACGCACCTGGGACCAGTCCAGTGAATTGCGTTGCATAAAACGTTGCGCCGCTTCGGGTTCCTCGCGTTCACCGTTTCCGTTTGTTTTCTGCAAACTCGGCAACCGTTCCCGGGCGCAAAGCCGCGATGCAGCAGTCAGACCCTTACGCAGCCGGTCAATGTAAACCAGATGCGATGATGGCAGGAGATCCAGGTCAAACAAGGAGATTTCATCGGTGGTGGTGTTATGCAACGCCGGCACAAACCACGCATCTTCCGGAATGTGAATACCCGACTCCTTGAGCCGTTGCCGCACATCCGGTTTATTCGCCATTTGCGCCAATACCCGGGCACTCACCAAACCGTGATTGCCGCCGCACGCCCCGCAGTCCAAAGCCGATTCGTAAGGATTGTTCTCGGATTTGCTGCCGTGTCCCACCAGCAAAATGAAGCGCGAGAATTCGTCGGTCAACCCAATGGACTTGAGCGCCTGTCCCACAAAATTCACCTGCTCGTCCAGTGTAAAACCGATACGTCCCAACCGTTCCATCTGCAACTGGGCAAACGCAGGATTAATGCGGTATTCCTCACGCAAGCGTTCAATGACTTTCTCCAATTGTGACTCACTGATACCAAGTGTTGATGCGTGCTGGAGGAAGCTGCCATCATGGCCCATTGCCGCTTCGCGCAGGTCGCGTATAAGTTCGTCAGTCAATCTTTCCGTTGCCTGTCCCAGTTCCTGTTCCATGGCCTTGACGATAACGGCCCGCTGTACCGCACGCACAATAGAATCGGCCTGTTCGCGTGACAGTTTATCCAGCAACATGCGGGTCACCGGTTTTTGTGGATTCATGCGATGGCGCCAGCGGTGGTAGAAACTCGGCGCAACTGTCTTGCCCACCATATCGAAACCGAACAATAAACCAATGGCCTCCACGGTTACGTAAGGCGTCAATACAGATTCCTTGAGCGCATGCAACGCTTTTTCAAGGGCACCCAAAGTAGCATGCTCTTCGCCACCGTGCATGGACATTTCGAGTACCACATTTTTCGGCGTCAATAACACCGGGCAAAGATGGCTTTCACTACCCTTACCCAGCTCTATAAAACTGACCGGAACACCAAAAAAGCCGGCAATACCAAAAGTTTGATAATCACCAATACCTTCAAGGTGACGCCGAATCCGTTCCGAACGGGTATCGATACAAAACAATGCTTGTGCGAAAGGCCGTTTCTCTCTGGCTTGCGGTGGAGTCAACGTTACCCCTTGCAGCAAATGCTTCATGGCGTGTGACTCCATGGCGCGCAACCAGCACATACCTTCGTGTTGCTCAAAGTCCCGCAATATCCCAAGCACGCCGGTAACATCAACCGGCGACAAGGATGCCAGAATGTCTTTCGACGAGAACCGGTTTAGCAATTGATTAAGGTGGTCGCTCTGGCACCCGGCTTCCTCCTGGCGTTTTTGCTGGATGTATTCACGATAGACCTGATGGATCTTTTGCTCATTTTTGCTTAACAACGCAGTCTCAATCTGATGAGCCATGGCCGGCAATACCGTGCCACCATAAAGCTCGTAACGCAAATAGGTTTGCTGTGTGCGAGATGCTATGAGGTCGTTGATGGCGTCGAATGTACAAGCAACATGTCGGCGCCCGCGTTCGCTTAACAATGCCAATGCCAACGTCAACCGCACCGCCATGTAGTCAACCAGGTCTGCGGGGTAACGTTGCGCCCAGTGGTAATGCTTTGCGCTCGTCCGCCAGCGAATAAAACCGGTCCAGCCATGTAACCTCGCCAGCTCGCTGGTAAAATACCCCACCCAGTGTTCTTCCGGGATTTGCAGGGTCTTCATCACATAGTCAATGATTCCTTCAGGACTACTATCCACCGCCAGGATTTCACTGATGTCCAAACCACGCAGGGAAAAGCGGATATTGCGCATCGCCACCTGTCGCCATGCTGCAAAGAAACCTTGTTCACGGTTGGGCATTCGCCAGACCGATTGACCTTCATCAAAGAAGTCCAGGCAACTTTTGATAACAAGTTCATCCAGGCTTTCTCCGATATCCGTGCCATACAAGGTGTCCACCGTTTCGTACAACGGCCGCTCGCCCAATAAAGATTCGCGCAGACGATCCGCAATCAAACCACTGTCAGGTTCCCCCTGTTGATTCGCCGGCTCGCCGCGAAAGGCCGCCTGGACATCATCATCAGTCAATAGCAGTGTCGATAACATAACTGGCTTGGCGATTTTGGTCAGCAGTATCATGAGCATGGAGCGCATATCCAGTCCGGGAATATCGTCTCGCTCCGCCAAAAACCGGGTTACTTCCTGCGCCAGACGTTCTTCGTCAATCCTGCCCTGTAGTAAATACTGTTGATAAACCGAGCGTGGCAAATACCCCTGTCCGTGAAACAGTCTTGCGCCTTTTTCCACCGCATGCTCGAACGGCATATTTTCCAGACCGTGTAGCGGGTTATGGTGTATAAAGGCGCGCATTGGCCAGAAATAGGGTACGGGTTCCGCGGCCACATAAATCATGCTGCGGATCTTTAGCTGTTGCCCCAACGCCACACTCATGTCATTGCCCCCAACCAATACACACTCATGAATACCAGCCCAACTAATACGGCGATATACAGCCACATATTGGTCCGGCTCAAGTCTGCCGTTGCAGTACCTTGCGGTCCAACGATTAGCCCTTCCAGTAACCTCGCACCCGCCCAGCTCCACAACAACCAGACAACACCTACTCCTACCGCAATGAATGGCATCACCGGTGTCGTTTTAACAATCAAGGAAAGCATGGCAAAAAATGCCGGAAATAGCGGGGTCGCAACAACGGATAAAACCACTATCACCAGCACACCCGCAAAACGGGGAATGGACTGTGCCAGTCCACCGTATAATCCAAGGTAAGCGGCACCAAACCGCCTCTCCAATCCAGCCCCCAACATGGCCATCAGGACAAAGGGAATGCTGATTCCGGCACCGAGCAATCGCAACTGAAATGCATCTGCGCCACTAGCGAACGATATCCACAGTAACGCCCAGGCCGAAGTGGCAACAAAACTGGTCCATAGCCCAACCTCTCGCAGGGCCAGCGCCCGTAACGCGTATAACAGCGACGTCAGCAACGCCCAGCCAAAAACCCAGCCTGACACCGTCAGGGCTACATTGAAAATGATCGCCAGTCCAATTTGCGGCCAGGCCAGCAAAAGCATTCCACGCATTGCAGGGTGACGTAAGCGCGCATATAGCGCATTAAATATCATACTGAACGGAAACAGTGGCAGGAATATTCCGGCGGCAATCAAATACAAGATATTCGACATTATCACGCCCACCTTAGCCAGATATTCAAACGTTCCGCGACGCGCATCAACGTCCGTGTAAACCAGGCGTAGATATCCGCCAGATAGAACTCCCGGGATATAAAAGCATAAAAACTTAACCACAAACGACCGGACTGCCTGCTTCCAGCTTTGCCGTTTTGTTCCGAATAGTAAGCGATTAGCCAGCCTATAACAATCACGATAGTGGTGAACACAACCATAATATCAAACCACACAACGTTAAAATTTGAGGCATCATGGATTAGCTCACGGAATTGCGGATCCGGATATAAAAACAACTCGAAGGCATGACTAATCAGGGTATAACCGACAACGACTACCGTAAATGAAGCCAGGACCATAGTTAGCAGGCGTCCGACATTTTCAGTGCGCATGCGATAAGTGGCAAATATCAGTTGCGCGCCGGTCACCCAACCAAAAAACAGCAGCACGATAGCACCCTGCTTCTGGAAAAATTCCTGCGACACCAGCCAATGGGCAAGCAACAGAACCAGCGCCGGTATTGCCAGTGTAATAACCGCCATAATCAACCAGGGCGGCCGGCGCCGGGCGGCCCTTCTTTCGACGACAAAGGTATACAGATCATCTTTGGGCACACCGTCATCCCGGCGCGCCTCACCAATAACACCGCCCGCTCCCAGAAACAGCGTGCCTTTGAAAAGTCCATGGGCAATCAAGTGATAGACTGCCAGGGAGAATGCGCCAACGCCGCATTCCATGATCATGAATCCCATTTGCCCCATGGTCGAATAGCCCAGTGACTTTTTGATATCATTTTGCGTCAGCATGAGAACCGAACCGACGACGGCGGTAATCAGACCAACGATAAATAGAGCATGCAGGACATCACCGGCATGCACAAACACCGGCGCGAACCGGTTTACTAAAAAACCGCCCGCATTGACAATTCCGGCATGCATCAGTGCCGATACCGGTGTTGGCCCGTCCATGGTGTAAGGTAGCCAGTTATGCAATAAAAATTGTGCTGATCGGGCAAAAGCGGCAAGCGCCAGGAATCCGGCCACCGCCTCCATGGCCGGCAGCCCAAAGAAAGTAACTGCATGTGGTTCATTCTGAATCCGTTGGAAAATTTCCGTTAACGACCACGTACCATAGGTATGAAACAAAATCGCTGCCGCCAGTATCAGCGCCAAATCACCCACACGATAGGTGATAAATGTCCAGAAAGCATAACGGAAAGTGCTTTGCCGACGCGTGTCATGGCCGAGCAGGAAATAAAGTAAAACACCAATGGCATGCCAGGCAATTAGCAACGTCAGTAAATCACCGGCCACCACCATGATTAGCAGGGCTGCCGTCATCAGATCCAACAGCACAAAAAACCGTACATAACCCGGTTCCTCAACCATATATCGAACCGAATACAAATGAACGATGAGACTGATACCGGCGATGAGCACGCCCATAATGGCGCTTAGCGGATCGGAAATTAACATGCCCCAGCCGTGCGAAGCGCCAACACGATGGGCACCGAGCCCCGCTAATTCGAGGAACAGTATCAGGATTGTCAGGGCAAAAGTGATGCTTGCGGCAGCCATGCTCAGCCACACCACACGCCGTTCAAACCGGCCTGACAACATCTGTATCAGCACAGCTGATACGATCGGAAGCATCGGTACAATCAGGATTAGCTCGTCCAAAATTATGCCTTTTCCACCACTGCTAATTCACGCAACCGAAAAACGTCATCGGATGCCCGTCATGTTAATCTTTGTCTGTCTATGACCGTATTGGCTGTGAACCAATACGATTATTTCGCAGCGCGCTAGTACAATAATTTCCGATATTAGGCATAATCAATGGGTAGTGGAAATTGATTCTCCGAATAAAAGGGATAGCCTTTCGTCAATACCAATTAAATATGGCTTTACAAATGGCTATAGGTAAACGTTGCAAGCAAATGACTGCGCGTGTTCAGCCTGCGCGCTGACTGGACATTTTTGTTTGGGGAGCATTGGGATGGTGGTTCTACCTCGATATACGCAACCGAATTTAGTTGCGTCAAACAGCCCCGAATAGTCCCGACCGACAGGTCGTGGAATTTGCGCAAGTACGCTCAGGCAAGTTTACCGCTTCCACGAAACGCGGGCGGCCGATGAATCGCCCCAGCTTTGATTCGCTGCCGTTGCCTGGAGGGTTTCACCGCCTGACTCAGACTGTTGTTGTTTGTGGCCGGGGCTCGGCGTGTCATGGATTCGGTAAATCAAGCGGCTCTCGGGCCACACTTTCTCGGCGTAAATACGGATGGCATGGCCGGGATGGTTGGAACGGCAAGCATAAATTGCTTCCATAACGGAATCCGGACGGGTAATCGCAAACAACATATCACCCCATTGTTGCCAATTGCTGTACGGCGGCTCATGGTCACCCTTATGCTCGATGCGAATCATCCAGTCACCCAGCAAGCTGCGGCCAATAAATGCTTCGAGCTCATTGTGGCAATTCAATGCTGCCAGCGGTGTGCACTGTTCAACGAGATGCATAGTCAGGATCCTTTTCGTCTTAAGACAGAAAACTGCCATTGGGTAGTCGCAGCCGGTTACACCATCCGGCCAACCTGTTAATCTCACCCGATAATAGCTGATGAAATTACCAGGAAAAACCACACAAGTTTTTGTTTCTTTTTATTTTATTTCCGCACCATAAGAGATTTCTGATATTAAACAACCAATGAATCTGGTTTTGATGATGTTGGTACAAAACGAACGCATTGCCATTTTTCTGATAGAACAACTCGCAATTATTTATTACAAAAGCTAATTTTCTGGCT
>JASFOJ010000216.1:0-6698 GCA_050116575.1 Gammaproteobacteria bacterium
TTTCCAGTGCACCGACGACCGTTTTATTGTCTTTTTGGTACAAAATATTCAATCCTGACTGCACAAACGGCTACGACTACGGTTATGTCGAAGCTTCCGGTGACGGTGGCATTACCTGGGCCACACTGGCGACATACAATTGCGTTAACACTGCATCGTGGACTCAAGAGGTTTTGGATATTAGTGCATACCAGGGATCACAGGTAAAAATTCGATTTCGACTGAGGGCAGATGGTGACGGGTCTGTAGGTGACGGTTTCTATATAGATGATGTAAATATTTACGGATTATAAGATTAAAGGTCACACCTATATCCTGAAATCGAATTTAATGGTTGGGTTGATTGTTTTATACACATGTAGTTTAGTAACAACAATAAGTCGCGTTATAGAAATTGGTGGTAATATTGGCTAGTGGGAGGGCAGGTGGCCATCGGCCTGCATGTGAGTGTTTGATCTGTAGTAGAAAAATAAACTGGAATAATAGCGAGGGAAAATCATGAACTGGGTTGCTGGTAACGTGGATACACGCTTCAAGGTAATAGTCTGCATTGTCTTTATATTGGGTTTGACCGCCTGCGGAGGTGGGGGCGGTGGTGGCGGTAAGCAAGACAAACTCGACACCGATGAACCAATTAGCGTGGGCGGCGGCGGCGTAAAAGGTCCCCTCGCCAATGCAGATGTCACTGCTTATGCCTTTGATCCCACCCAGACTGACTTCAAAGGATCCATTATTGACACAGGTACGACGGATGCCAGCTCCGCGATTACCGGCCTGTCGCTTCCCGTTCCCCTTGATCCTCCCTATATTCTCGAATTCAAAAGCAACCCCGGTACGACCGATATTACCACCGATCAGGCACCCGTTATTCCAACATTGCGTACAGTTTTGACGCAGCAATTACTGGATAACGGCGACCAAATCTACGCGACTCCATTAACTACTATGGCCGTGGATATTGCGGTGGCGAATGCTGACTCCAATGTAGCACCTTATACCGGCGATAGTAATGGAACGGTCACCGAACAGGAATTCCTCGATGCATTAGCCATTGCCGCCGGCCAGGTAGTTTCCACGTTTGGTTTCGGTGCATCAACTGCGGTTGATATCTTCGATACCCCGCCACTCATAGATGACACCACGGTGTCCACGGTCGAACAAAACGCCGTGGCCGAGTACCGCACCGCCGTTGAGGCGCTATCGGCCTTGATGTTTGAACTGGGCACGAATTCCGCTGTGCCTGCGCAAACCGCAGAGGCTATGTTTGCCGAGTTCACAGCGGATTTGAGTGATGGCGTGATCGACGGTCAAGTGAACGGCACCACTAGCGCCATTATCAACGGGACTGTGTTAAGTGATTTGACCAGCATTGATCCTGCGACATTAGTTATCCCCAATTCCACCCGGACCGTGGGTGATGTGAAGGACATTCTGGTCGATGAAAAGTCTAAAACCGGCAGCGGAACACCCACACCGGAACTTGAACCAGGCGGTTCGATAGTGGTGACACCACAGCCTGCCGTTGCCAATCCCAGTCAGGATGGCGACACTATTCCCGACAGCGTCGACAACTGCCCTTCAATTGCCAACGAAGATCAGTCTGATACGAATGGCAATGGCGTCGGAGATTTGTGTGATAACGCGCCGGTGGCCATGGCAGACAGCATTACCGCTGATGAGGGTGGTACTGTGTCAGTACTTGACAGTGGCGCGGCGAGTGTTTTGCAGAATGATACCGATGCAGAAGGCGATGCATTAACCGCAATGTTAGTTACTGATGTCGTTAATGGTGATTTGAGTTTGGCGACGGACGGTACTTTCAGCTATATCCATAACGGTAGTGAAACAATATCCGATAGTTTTACCTACTATGCTAACGACGGTACCAGTGATTCAAATACCATCACCGTCAGCATTGCAATTAATAGTGTGGACGATCCGGCGGTCCTGACAGCTGACAACAATTCTATTACTGAAAATACGGCTCGCAGCGTATCCGGTAATGTGCTCGACAATGATGTTGACCCTGACACCGCGCTCACAGTAACCAATGCGGCTGGCCTTAATGGTACGGGTACCTATGGTACGCTGAGCATTGACGGTACGGGCGCTTATAGCTACGCACTAGACAATGCAAATGCCGCGGTAAACGCATTGAATATCGGTGATACGCTGACGGAAACCTATACCTACAATGCCGGAGGCCAGTCCGCGACGCTCACGGTTACGATCAACGGCGCTGATGACTCCACCGTGACCAATCCCGACACGGTAAGCATCACTGAAGATGCAGTGCCCGGTTTTGTCAGTGGCAACGTGCTGACCAACGACTCGGATCCAGACACCGCTTTGACGGTAAGCAATGCGGCATTGCTCGATGGCACGGGCGTGTACGGTATACTAACCATCGATGATACGGGCGCCTTCACTTATCAACTCGATAACGGCAATACAGCGGTCAATGCGCTCAATGACGGTGATACACTTACCGAATCCTATACTTACAACGTCAACGGCGGACCAAGCGAGACACTTACGATAACTATTGAGGGCAACACCGATGGCGGTGGCGGTACTGTCAATGTCGGCGGTGTGTGGGAGATCAGCACGACAGTTACTTCCGACAACCCGCCCGGTTGTCGCGGCGTTAATGACATAGGCCGCACGATCATCACTATAGAACAAAACGGTAATGTGCTGAGTATGCGTGATATCGATGGTGCGACGCTGGGCGGTACTATCGATACGGTGAGCGGCGATTTTGTGCTAAGTGGATCGAAAAGCTTTACCTATGCTGATCTCTCCTTGCCTACGGACGTAAACGCCTTCATAAACGAAACCAACACCATCGATGCCTCGGGCACTGGCGTCACCGGTACATCCCTGTCCGGCTCCGTAACAACGGTCGTAGATGATAACGGTGATGTTTGTACCTTTACCGAAAATTTCACCGGGAACTTTATATACGATCACGATGGGACGGAGGATTATAACGGCGTCTATGCCTTCGAACTCGCCGGCGAGGATGACCGCAGCGATGGCCCACCTGAACAGTTTCGGGAAGCTTTTCCCTTTGAGGTAGAGGTGACCGGGTCGAGTATTGCATTTCACTTGCCGGATGAAGGTCCTGCCGGTGTAAATGACACGTATACTTTCTCTAATGAGTTTTTTGATCCAAATACCGGTTTCTTCAGCTTTGAATTCGACGAGGTGGAACGAAACGATTTTGATAATCCTCCCGACGGTACCATTGAAGAATCCACTACCGACCACCTCGTGGTTACTGGAATCTTCTTGCGCGATCCAGCCGTAACCAATGGCTCAGACGGTGCGCCGCTTGTGGAATGGAGGAATTATTCAATCGGACGTTCTTTTACTGGTGATGTATTGTCCGGTGGAACCCCCTATGCCGCCACTAATGGTCAAGAGGCGGCCTACGGGAAACGTCTGGTGACACAAGGTCTTACCCGCACTGCTTTGATTGAGAAAGGAGATCAGACCGACGAGACGATTATTCTGGTGGGTTTGCAGAATCCGCCCCTGAAGCGAGTGGATATGGACAATAGTGCCCTGTACATCGAAGTCCTGGACGAATCTGGTATGATCTTGTGTTCGACACCGTACATCTATGACGGTGCGGCGGATGGGCGCTATTTCCAGCAAAGCAACGAACCGGATCCGGACTTTTTCGCTCAAAACTTCCGCAGTAACAACTATAGCTCTGTCAATTGCAATACAGCGGACGGAAGACCTGGGGTGCCGGTTACTGACGGTGAAGTGCTCACAGTGCGAGTGCTGGATATCGGTCCCGATGGTATAAAGGACACTAGCTCTGAACTTGTTTCTGGTGATGACAGCCTGGTAACAATTCCTGTGCTGGGTACAGATAGTATTTCTTACAGCGCGGAAGTTGTTCCCAATGCTGAGCGCTTTATTCAGACGCCCAAGGCCTTCGATATTGACGTAAACGGTGTGACATTATCCACTACCCTTAGCGGTGCTGAGATCCCACTCTTTGGCTATATAGACAAGAACGATGCGATCAACGTCAGCTGGCCGGCCTTGCCCGGAGCTACGGCTTATCAGGTACGCATACAGGGACTCGGCGTGGATGACTACATCAAATACCGTTATCGTACCTCTGCGACGAACTACACTATCCCGGCCAACAACATCGACTACGATGAGTTCACTTTGCGATTGATGGGGAACAAGTCAGCATCCAACACTGCCATTGGTATGAGTTTCAGCCGGCGGTTAAATATTAAAAATGGTGTAAACGGCTCGTTTAACGTCGAGCTCGGCAACGGCCTGCCATTGGATCACCGCACCTTCCAGGTTTACATCGAGGCCGATGAATTTGGCGGTTTTTGCACCGTGACCTCGCCCACGTCATCGATTTGGCCTATTAGCTGTGCAGCATCGAACAGCGCGTTCGTTGATTTCACCACAGATACGGTGACACTGACCATGGTGGATGACAGTGGCGGCTATACTGGTACGCCCGGCGCTAATTTCAATTTACTACTGCACTTCACCGACGCGCGCAGGGCGGAAGTCACTTCACCCGACGGTTTGCCCGGTGTCCCGGCGGCACCCGGCGCCAATACCACAGCGGCGAAAGTGGCGAACCCGGAGTTTTATCTGCGAACCCGGTTGTTGTCCCACAACGGCATCCAACGGACTCATTTGAACGTCACTAATTCCTTTCCCGGACTCTTTACCCGCGGAGTGCTGTCAAGGGAAGATGGCGGCGTATTCGGAGATGCGTCCACAACGTCGGTTGTATTGTGGGATGAAAACCAGGGTAAGCCTTTTAGTGATGTGGCCGCCGAATTCACGACTGTACCAACGAATGATGGTAATGCCCAAAGCACCAAGATGATGGCAAGTCTTAGCACCAACGCAATGGGCTTCGGTAACGTGGTACTGGCCACTGGGGTGTATAAGTTAGTGTTAATCGATCAGACAGGTAATACGCCCAATGCGGTTCTGCGTTATAACTACACAGCGCCAAGCGCTGCAAACTATATAGCACCGAATGTTCAGTCTATTGTAATAGACGGTACAGATTGTTCTGTGTCAACGTGCAACGCACCTGCTTCGCCAATTAGTGTCAGTTCCACACCAAGCCTGAGCTGGGCGATAGATTCCAATGTCCCGACCGGCAGTTACTGGCGTATCCACTTTCGCCCGACGGACAGCACCGGTGATGCAACCAGCGAAACCCTTGGCCAGGTACGAACACCTTTCATGCAAAATGGTGATTTTGGTCTGGATATAGGCGGTAGTGCTGCAACCTGGACCAACCCGGGAGACCTTGTATTGCCGTCTGGCACCTATGAGGTCCAGATCTATGTATATGACGGTCAATCAGGCGCAACGAGTACCGTCTTTGGTTCAAGTACTGGATCGGGTGGCATCGGGGGAGACCAGGTTTACATTACGGTGCCTTAAACGATGTCGTAGAAAATTGCAACGTCAAAGAACCATCGGTTTTACCGGGGTTCTTTGACGCGCAGTTAAACAATTGTTAGTGATCTCAAAATTCTTAAACTGTGTGCTTAGCGAACAGGAATTGTGGTTTACTCAGTTGCATTATGTAAGGTTCAACATTTAGCCGGAATGATTGATTAAAGATCATTGCAGTTGAGGACTGATACTATAGTAAAGCTGTTCGTGAACCGTGGCATGGTTAGGTTCATTTTTATAGTATATGTCGGGATTTTTTACACGACCACATAGACTTAAACTAAAAACTCGGTTAACGCATTGAACACGTTGTGTAAAGTTATGCTGGCACAATTATTGACTTTCATTAAAAACGCGCCGTTTTATGTGCAAAATGGGGCTAACAGTTGGCTTTAGTACCGCTAATGAAAAAGTACTAGTTTATTTGGCGAGCTGTATGATTACAAAAACATCAAATACGCGCCAGTTGTCGAGTTATTGAAACAACAAGTGTTGGAAAACTTTACATTATTATTGTCACAGCAGGAATTGAGGTAACGTTTTTAATTAATAACAATCTTTGCGCTCAGTCAGTATCAAGTGCGTGATCAACGTAAGGGAGAGCTTGATAATGCGATTCAATGCCGCACTGCTTTGTATGACACGCGTCCAATTTAGGATTAAAAATATCCAATTGAGACTAAGCCTGTTAACGATACTCATATTGGGTACTAGCGCACCCGCTAACGCTGCACTCATCGACATTGCTTATTTTTCATCCTTCCTTAATTCTCCTGATATTGGCTCGTTGTCCATAGAGGACACGCAGATTGGTGCCGGATTTAATGAATTCGGTGGCGCCGGTTTGGAAACGATATTTACGAACAATTTAGATGCTGAAAATCTGGGCACCGTCACCTGGACCGTTACCAACCACACGGGAGGCGACTTGTCGAATGCCAGTTTCTTCAGTTTTCTGGACGCGGAAATCACGGAGCCCGGAAACAGTTTCTTTAATGAATACGGTAACCTCGTCGATGTCTCCGGTGGTGGCGCAGGGGATATTAACGCCGATTCATGGGAGATTGACGAACCGGGATTAGTGTTTGGCGATATCTACGACAATATTCTTTATAACGGCGCACTGGATAATACCAACAACGTGCCCAGCGGCCTGGAAGACGATGTTTCGTTGGCTTTAGGGTTTGATGTGGGTGATTTTCTGGACAGTCAAACATTAGTCGCCA
>JASFOJ010000217.1:0-6663 GCA_050116575.1 Gammaproteobacteria bacterium
GGCGCGCTGTCCAGGCCGTCATACCTTTTTCCGTTAGCAGCATGGCCGTGGTGTTGCTTTTCTACGGCGTGTTTTTGCAGACGGCGTGGCCAGCCTATAATGTGGCGCCGGTGGCGCAATTGATTGCCCGTCTGCAGCAACGCGGGTTGCCCGTCGCGGTGGTTGGCGGTTACCACAACCAGTTTCAATTTCTGGGACGGTTGCAAAAACCGTTGGCCGATCTTGATGCTGTTCAACTGGGAGCCTGGCGTCAGGCCCATCCCGATGGCAGGGCAGTCCTGCGAACCAGTAAAAAGCCAGATTCATCTGACAGCGGCCTGGAATACATGCACCGATTCCGCAGCCAATGGGTGTCCATCTGGCGCGTTGACCACTTGTGTAAAGACGATGGTTCGTGCGGCAAGTTATGGCAGGTCGTTGCCCATTGACTGGCAAAGCCGGCGGCAAAGATACCGCCGGTATGCCTAGAGGAATTTAGAGCTTGTTTCCTTATCCGCGCTGCACTATTTCATACCCAGCGTATGTCCGGCCACCTTTTGGTCGTAGCGGCATTGGTGATCGTGATACTTCTTGTTAGTTTGCGCCAGGTTGCCGTTATAGCGAGGGTCCTGTGGGCGTTCGTGGCTATTAACAAAATAGGCGACGTCCCATGCCTGCTGCACGGACAGCATGCCACCCCGGCCCAGGGGCATATTGGCTCGAATAAATTGTGCCGCGGTATTTATACGGTGCATCCCCGCACCCCAGTTGAATGAGTCCTTGCCCCATAACGGTGGAAATATGTAATCTCTTCTGACTTTAGTGCCCTGGCCATGAGCGCCATGACATAGAGCGCAGTTGTTGGCAAAGACCTGCTTGCCGCGGCCAAAGTCCGGTTTTTTGTCCGGCTTGGGAATATCCGGGTAACCCCGACCGGGTAGATCGGTGTTGGTGGGTGCGCCGGAAGCCAGCCAGTAGGAATAACTCATGATCGCTTTCATTTCATCACTGTCTGGCGGTGGTGGGGTACCGTTCATACTGTAGCGAAAGCACCCCTGAATTCTTTGCTCCATGGTATTAACCATATGGTTTTTGCCACGATACGCTGGGTATGAGACCCATGCTGCCCACAATGGCGCGGAATGGGCGAGCCGACCGGCATCCAGGTGACAGTTGGCGCAGTCCAGGCCATTACCGGTTAATTTCGCTGCATGTTGACTGGTGTCGTTGAATATCTTTTTGCCCAGACGCACCATGTCACCCAGTTCGCCGTCGGGCATTTTGTCTACCGCAGGCGGTTGATAGGGTTGCACCTGTATTGGTTTACTGACCGCGCTCGCATGAGGGAGATCTTGCGCTATGGTTGGTATAGCGGGCCAAAGGGCCAACGCGGTGATTAAAAATATTCTGTTTTTGCTAAGAAGCATAGGGCGTTCTCCTTTATTACTGTTGAGATTGCGCCAAATATTGCGCTACTGCATTAATTTCGTTGGCGTTCAAGTTTTTTGCCACTGAGTGCATCAAGCCGATGGGATCATTGCTGCGGTCGCCCTTTTGCCAGGCGATCAACTGGTTTTTCAGATAGCTTTTGGGTTGACCGGCGATGGGTGGAAAGTGCGGCGGTACGCCTTTACCATTTGGGCCATGACACTTAAAGCAGGACGGGACGCCTGCCTCCCATTTTCCGTTGTGTGCGATGTGGGCGCCTTGCGATTGCTTCGCGGGTTTATCATTGCCAGCGCCGGCCAGTTTCGGGTTTTTCAAACCAGCGTAATAATCGGCCACGGCTTGTATTTCCCCAGATGTCAGAGAGGTGGCAATTGGTTTCATGACAGGATTTTTCCGTGTGCCGGTTGTGTAGGCTTTTAACTGGCTTTTTATGTAATCAGCCGGTAAATTCGCCAGATAGGGGTATCCGTTGCTGGCATTGCCTTCTCCCTGCTTGCCATGACAGGTGGCGCAGCTGGCGGCTCCTTTACTGCCGCCCTGCATCGCAATTGTTTTGCCATCGGGTGCTCCCGCAAACAGCGGTGTGGCTGGAGTTATTGCCATAGCGGTGATCACTAATTTTACGACTAACTGTTTCATAAACTATCCTTTTCTATAGGGTGACCTTTTTCATTGGGGTTAATCGTGCCGGCAACGACAGTCGTTAATGTATTCGGCATTGCTATGCTTCCGGGTCACATTTCGTCGGTCGCGCTTAAATTATTCATCGCAATGAAATAACGTACTGCGCTTGTGCCGGCTGAGTACGGCAAATGCTACAGCGCCTGAATTGAACGGCATTTAAATATATCAACCTTAAGTGGCCGGTGCCCCGATAAAGAATTTATATGGTGTTATTCCGATAAGGTTAGTGGTTTGCTATGTGGCGGTATTGCTTAAGAGATAAATAGTGTCGTTGTGCAGGTAAATTTATTAAAATAGTTATAGCTTTTATAAGATACTTTGCATTTTTGGCTAGTCCGAAAGGGGTAGAGGTTCGGAAGTGTCCTGTGGAATAAACCATAAAATAGATGTGGCGTTTATCACGCTTGATGGAATGGTCTGGCATGTTGTGGCGTCCGTCAAAACTGCCGTTGTAAAAAATTTATTGTTCAGTTTTAATGCTCAATGCGTTGCAAGCCGATTGTTGAGTGGCGCGAAGAAATATTTCCTGCTTAATATCATATGACAACAACATGACGACAAATTAATGGGGTGCAAAAAAATGGCGATAATAGAAGAAAAGGTCGAAATACATCTTGAAGAAGATATCAGCGTAGCGCAACGAGCGTTGCTGGTCTCCAAGCTTGAATATGAGCGCGGTGTAATTAGCGCATGGTTTGTCGAGGGGAAGCCCAGTCTTATGGTTCGGTATGATCCTGAACATTTCAGCCATGTGACACTATTGGATGCTCTTAAAGAGCACGGTTTTCATGGTAAAATTATAGTCTCTTAGTCATAACCTGATAGCGGATCATGGTTTTTGCGGCCACCAGCCTGTTAATTCTGCTGTTAAAAACGACGGAAAAAGGTGGCATAGATCATCACGTCCTCGATCATTTGGATAGTGAGACTCAATGTGCGTGAGCATGGGAGTGCGAACCTGAGGTATCACGCGGATCGCCCATACCTTCCTTGACACCAAAATAGACCAATAGCACATTAACGGGATAAGCGGCTAGTAATCCTATAGAAAGGGAAAATACCAACGAACCCCAAAATAACAGGTGACCAATGGTGGAGGTGGCTGCCAGCCAAAGGTCCAGCGAAATGGCAGTCAATTCCATGACCGCAATAGTGGCGGTATCCGAATAAAACGTCTCTATAAGCGCGTGTTTGACCGGTACACCGGCCTGAACCATCGGTCCGAAAGTCATACCGTAACCGAAAATGTAGGCCAATATAAATGTAACGATCGCAATGGTGGTGTTGCTCGTGGACAGCAACCCCGCGGCGATTAGCACCCCGGTAACTTCGCCGGCGCCACAACCGGAATAACAATGGGCCACCGAGCGTACACCTTTACGCCAGATGGAATTGTTTTTGATCTGCTTGCGTCCGCTTATATAGTAGAGCCATAGGCCCAATGGGCCCGAATATAACACCGTCATGAACCATACCATCTTCATTAACGAATCGATGTGGGCGTTGCTGGTTCGAAAGTCCCTTGTGAGTAACGTCAGCGAGACAATGACCAGTACCGCCCACACCGAAAGGACGGCGCCGTTGGCTAATATATTTCTAATTGTATCAGCAATCATTGTGACTCCGTTTCGCTGATTTGATCGTTTTCATAACAGGCATCAAAACGGCCAGGCAGCGTGGAGTTTAGGATTTTACCCCGTACATTTTTTCAGCGCCTTGTTTGGCTTCAATAATGTGCCGTTCGATGTGGGCAATTTCCTCGCCGGCTTGATCAGGTGCTAACTTGTAAAGTTGCTGTAGTTTACCGACCAGTTTATCACGGTTACCTTCACATTCCTTCAAGTCATTATCGGTGAGTTTGCCCCAGCGGTTTTTGGCTTCACCCACAAATTGACGCCAATTGTCTTCAATTTGTTGCCAGCTCATAGTAACCTCCTTCATAATTTACTTAATGTCACCGTTTATTTTAAGAGTTTGATCATGATTCACATTAAGATATTTCAATGCAACGCCGGGGGGCTCTTCTGAATCACGTCCATAAAAATGGGTATAAACAAGCCGTTGTCGTGTTGCATGGCATCTGGATGACTGCGCTGGAGATGAAATGGCTGGCCCGGCGTATCGAACGTTGCGGTTTCACGGTGTACCGGTTTGGCTATGCCAGCATTCGCAGGTCGCCGGCGCAAAACGCACGCCTGCTGCAAACAAAGGTCAATTCCATCGATGCGGATACCGTGCATTTTGTGGCACACAGCCTGGGTGGCATAGTCCTGTTACACCTGTTCGATCAATTCCCGCAACAACGACGTGGTAAAGTGGTATTTCTGGGAACGCCTTTGCAGGGGAGCGCGCTGGCTCAGCGTGTAGCGAGCTCGCGCTGGCTACGGCCGTTGCTGGGGCGCTCCTTGGACCATGGGGTATTGGGTGATGTGCCGGCGTTGAACGAAAAACGCGAGTCGTTAATGATTGCCGCTACCCGCCGGTTCGGAATTGGAACACTCCTTATGCCGTTTGCGCTACCCAAGCCCAGTGACGGCACTGTCACTGTTGCCGAAACGCAGGCGCCATGGTTGTCCCAACATAAAGTCGCTCATACTTCGCATCTTGGGCTGGTTATGTCGAACAACGTTGCGCAAATGATTTGCCGGTTTTTGCAGTCGTCGGATGCTTGATTTCTTCGTCGTTGGGCAAGCAGGTTGTAATGACAAAGGACTTTAGAATTCATTCGACATGGCACGCTGCAGCCATTCAGTTTCAAAGTTGTCCCACAGCTTTTCCTCCGGTGAACTGGAGTGGCTTACCGGAAATTCCCTGATCTGTTTGTTACAGGATAAGTGGTTATAAAAAGCATAAACAGTCTCTGCCGGGACAATAGGGTCTTGGCGCCCCACGCCGATCAATGCAGGGCACTTAATGAGTGGCGCAAAGTTCATGGTGTCGAAATACTTGAGTACTTGCAAAATATGGTGTTCCTGTTCAGGATGCTTGTCGATATAAGCGTTGACTTCAGCGCCCGATCCTGCCGTGACCAGGCGGCGCCTTCCTTCCATCCAGCTGAATGTGGGAACCGCGGCGACCAGGAAATCGGCGTAGTGGGTCAGTGCAGCGCCCATGGCTGCGAGGGCACCACCAAAACTTTTGCCATACAGTATGGTTTTGAAACTTTGATCTTTTAAAAGCTTACGAGCTACTTCAATTCCACGGATATAGTCACACACCGCGCCACGCAATATGCTGGTGAACGGTGATTCGATTCCGGTTAGCACATAACCGTGCCGGGATAACCGGGAGACCGCGTCACGGCTTCGGCCGAATCCCCTGACATCAATGCCAAAGACAGCGGCACCTTGCTTTGCCCACGTCCATACCACATCGCATTGGCTCATGTAGCCGTGGGTATAAACAATTAAAGGTATACAGTGGCCGCTACCCTGTGAAAACCGGGGCGTTAGCAAATATCCGTGTATTGAAGCTTGACCCAGTGATTGATACGTCAGTCGCTGAACAACCAGACCATCAGTGGTTTTTTCATGGTTGATGACGTGTATTTCCGCGCTAACACCGGCCAGTTGCTTGAGGGTATCCTTCCAGAACGAAAGAAAATCCTCAGTGCACGAGTGCGGAGGTCGGGTTTCGGTTACGGCAGACGTTGTTGACACGGTGCGGGAACTGCTCTATATGGGTGCGCGCGCAGCATTGTGGTGCGAAAATGCCGGCCCTATAGCCAGGTCTTTAAAGATATTCAACAAGTTGGGCAAGTCGGTAATGGCCACGATTTTGCAAACCCAGTTAAGACAATTTGTCATTAATATAGCCATCACCTGGTACGTTGTAAATGAATAGTCTGCAAAACATTAGAAGTTTATCCTGTTGGCATGGTCTCTCGGAGGATCATTTGGAGTCGTTTCTGGAACTTGCGGAGGTTGTGCAACTGAAGCAGGGAGCAGTAATTACAGAGCAATTTAAATCCGCCACCGATTTCTATCTGTTGTGTGACGGTGGTGTCGACCACTATGTCACACTGTCGACTGATAACCAGCAATCTATACCCGTTGGCCGACTGGACCACGCGCTTAGTGTGATTGGCTGGTCGGGGTTACTGGCGCCGAATCGTTATACGACACAATCGCGTTGTGCAACGGCGGCCACCCTGTTGCGCTGGCCTTATGGGGCGTTGGTGAAAATTGCTGAAACATCGCCGCAACTCTATCGTACCTTGCTTGCCCTGGTGACTGATTCGAGTAGAAACCTTCTTGAGCAGTCGCGTCGTCTATTGTGCAATGTACCTTTTGCAAGTACCAATCAGTCGGGAAATTCTTTATCCTGTTCGAAGAAAGTCAAATTAAAGCTTGATCCGGATTCAAGCATGAAATATCTCACTAAGTCGAGTTTTTTCCAGGAATTTAAACTTCAGGAGCTGGAATATCTGGCCAAACACTGTTCGATGGAACGCTACGCTAGTGGCGACCAGTTGTTTGCGGAGGGTGAGCAAGTTTCCGACGTGTTGGTTTTAATACGCGGTGCAATCGAACTATCGTACCAGATGGAATC
>JASFOJ010000218.1:0-6642 GCA_050116575.1 Gammaproteobacteria bacterium
CACGCCCAAGGAAGCCAAAAAAGGGCGGGAACACTTGCCCCCCGATGATGACGACAGTCCCGAGGAAGAAGAAGTAGAGCCTTCAGCGTACGGACAAGAGCCCTCAGCTTACGGACAGCCTTCAGCGCAAACCACGGCGTCTGCCGGCGAAATAACGGAGCCATCGCAGGAACATGGCCTGTTATCAGGCGATGAACAGGTTGCCCTCGATGACTATGACCATATTGTCGATGGCATGGAAGAGTTCGAACAGTATACTCAGGACATTGAAGGTAAACGTGAGATCAACAAACCGTTAAAGGCGCCGCGCGCCGTGTTAAAAATGCTGCGTTTTCCCGAGCGAGAGCAACCGGAAATTTTCGATGAGCAGCCGACGGTTGAAGACGATGACATGTCCGCCGCCGTGGCTTCCATGGAAGAGGAGGCGGACCAAGATTCTGATCTCGAAAATACCTATCCGCTGTTAACCGAAACCGAACCGGTCGATGATCAGCCGGTTGCATCAATGCAGGAAACCGCGGCGGGTGAACAGGATCAGGAACAAAGTGAGTATGCCGCGCACAAGCGCGAACAATATGAAATGGAGCGCCTGCATCAGGATTTTGTCAAACAAATGCGCTCCACTATAGCCGAGAACGAAGAGTTCGGTGTGCATCTTGGCCTGGAAATCGAAGCCCTGGACCAGGACGCACGGGCCAATAACGTGGAAGAGCGCCGCCGGGCGATCCTGGGGTCGTTGAAAAAACTCAGTGACAGTCACGCCCAACTGGCAAAAAAGTTTGATACTGCACAAACCTATCTGTCCATTATCGAATCCGATAAACAAAAACTCAGTGATGAGCTGGACCGGGCGCGCAAATTAAGCCTGACCGACGACCTGACAGCGTTACCCAATCGCCGGGCGTTTATGCGGCGTATGGATGACGAAGTGAGCCGCGTTAAACGTTATGGTTTTCCATTGTCCCTGGTGTTAATTGACATTGATCATTTTAAACAGGTCAACGATGAATACGGGCACAACGCAGGCGATGCCGTGCTGCGTGTTTACGCGGAAAAAATTCTTTCCGTATTCCGCCATCATGACATGATTGCCCGTTACGGTGGCGAAGAGTTCGCGGTGTTATTGCCCAATACGGATCTTGAAGGCGTGATGCGGGCACTGGATAAAGTGAAGAACACCGTTCCCGACGTAAAATGCAGTTTTGGCGCTGTTACTATTACGGCGCCGACGTTTTCCGCCGGCGTGGCCGAATACCATATACCGGAAACACCGACCCAGTTCATCGAACGCGCCGATCACGCCCTGTATCGCTCCAAACGGCTGGGACGCAACCGCATCGAAGTGGAACACGCCGATCACGAGCACGGCCTGATCGATCACACCTGACACAGCCCGCTGCGTGTGATCAATGACACGCCGGTGGTTTCCGGGGTTATAATCAACCCATCAATTTCGGACAGTACCCCATGGACCTGACCAAACTTTCACAACAGGTTGGCGAGCGGCTGCTGGCAAAACAATGGTTGCTGGCAACGGCGGAATCGTGCACCGGCGGCTGGATCGCGCAAACCATCACCGATATCGCCGGCAGCTCCCAATGGTTTGATCGCGGTTTCGTGACCTATTCCAATGAGGCCAAGCAGGATATGCTGGGCGTGACTGCCGATACGCTGGCATCGTACGGCGCGGTGAGCGAACCTACCGCAACCGCCATGGCCAAAGGCGCGCTGGCGCACAGCCGGGCGGATATCGTTGTGGCCGTTACCGGTATCGCCGGTCCCACCGGCGGCACCCCCGATAAACCGGTAGGCCTGGTATGGCATGCCTGGGCGTTACGTGGCCAATCTCCCGTCACTCAGGCTGAACAATATTTAGGCAATCGGTTTGACGTCCGGCAACAGACTGTCAAAACAGCCCTGGCAGGTTTGTTACGCCTGCTGGCCTAGTCCTCCCGTTAACCCTACTGTTGCCGCGGTGATGTTTCACCGGTTTTCCTGTTTTTCCTGCCTGTACTTGCGCATAGTGTGTATGATCGTCATGGTATTTTTGCGCTTAACCCACGTAACTATCTATGAAATAATTGCTGGCAAATTAATCGGGCTCAACAAACGAGGAACGAAATTGTGGATGACAACAAGCGAAAAGCATTGAATGCAGCACTGAGTCAAATCGAAAAACAATTTGGAAAAGGATCAGTTATGCGCATGGGCGATTCCGGCCCGGCACGGGATATCGCTGCCATCTCGACAGGCTCATTGGGGCTGGACGTGGCCCTTGGCATTGGCGGGTTGCCCAAGGGGCGAGTGGTGGAAATTTACGGTCCTGAATCCTCGGGTAAAACCACCTTGACCCTGCAAGTGATCGCCGAAGCGCAAAAAGCCGGCGGTACCGCTGCGTTTGTTGACGCCGAACACGCGCTGGATCCGCTGTATGCCGGGAAGCTCGGCGTCAACGTGGATGACCTGCTGGTATCCCAGCCCGACACCGGCGAGCAGGCCCTGGAAATCACCGACATGCTGGTACGCTCCAGTGCCGTCGACGTGGTGGTCGTGGACTCGGTAGCGGCACTGACCCCCAAAGCGGAAATCGAAGGCGACATGGGTGACACTCATGTGGGCCTGCAGGCGCGTCTGATGTCGCAGGCGCTGCGCAAGCTCACCGCCAACATCAAGCGTTCCAACACGCTGGTGATTTTCATTAACCAGATCCGGATGAAGATCGGCGTCATGTTCGGCAACCCGGAAACCACCACCGGCGGTAACGCCCTGAAGTTCTACTCCTCAGTACGCCTGGATATCCGCCGCACCGGCGCCATCAAAAAAGGCGATGAAGTCCTGGGCAACGAAACCCGGGTCAAAGTGGTCAAAAACAAAGTGGCTCCGCCGTTCCGGCAGGCGGAATTTGAGATCCTCTACGGTGAGGGTATTTCTCGCGAAGGCGAAATCATCACCCTGGGCGTGCAGCAGGGCATTATCGACAAGAGCGGTGCCTGGTACAGCTACAACGGCGACCGAATCGGCCAGGGCAAGGACAACGTACGCAATTTCCTCAAGGAAAATTCCGAAATGGCTGCGGAGATCGAGACACAAATCCGGGCCGAATTACTGCCCTCAAAGCCGGAGGCAGAGGCAGAACAGGAAGCGGAACTGGAAGAAGCCTAACCGCGCCGTATGAGCGACGAGTTACAACTGCCGGATACCTCGCCAAGGGATGCCCGCCTGACGGCAATGAAGTTACTGACCCGGCGTGAGCACAGCTGCCAGGAACTCAGGCAAAAATTGCAGCGTAAAGGGTTTGAGGCGGCGTTAGCGGAACAGGTTACCGGCGAGCTTCAGCGCGAAGGCCTGGTGAGCGACGAGCGCTTTGCCGAAAGTTACCTGCGCTCACGGGCTGAAAAGGGCTACGGGCCGGTGCGTATCCAGCATGAATTAAGGCAGCGCGGCACCAGTGATGATATTATTGCCGCCACCGTCATTGAAGACGATCCGCAGTGGCTGGAGCGGGCACGCCGGGTGCGGGAAAAGCGGTTTGGCAAACCGTTGCCCGGCGGCATCAAAGACAAAATGAAGCAACAGCGTTTTTTGCAATATCGGGGTTTTACCCAGCAACAACTGAAATATGCATTGGCGGAAAACGCGGACCAGTTCGCTTGAACTGAAACAACAACAATAAACCATGAGCAGTCAGCATCGGGAACAGACAGTAAGTAAACAACTATGAAGTGCGCACAAATACGTGATCAATTCCTCCGGTTCTTCAAGGAACGGGACCACGAAGTGGTGCCCAGCAGCTCGCTGGTGCCCGCCAACGATCCCACCTTGCTGTTTACCAATGCCGGCATGGTGCAATTCAAGGACGTATTCCTCGGTATTGAACAGCGTTCTTATAACCGTGCCGTCAGTTCCCAGCGTTGCGTGCGCGCCGGCGGCAAACACAATGACCTGGAGAACGTGGGTTACACCGCCCGGCATCATACCTTTTTCGAAATGCTGGGAAACTTCAGTTTCGGCGACTATTTCAAACGCGACGCCATTCATTACGCCTGGGACTTTCTCACCAATGTGATGGACCTGCCACCAGAAAAACTCTGGGTGACGGTTTACAAAGACGATGATGAAGCCGCCGATGTATGGCTGAAAGAAATCAAAGTGGATCCCAAACGGTTTTCCCGTATCGGCGACAAACCGGGCGGTAAGCGCTACGAAAGCGATAACTTCTGGTCCATGGGTGACACCGGTCCCTGCGGTCCCTGCAGTGAAATTTTTTATGACCACGGTCCCGAAATCTGGGGTGGCCCCCCGGGAACGCCCGAAGAAGAGGGCGACCGCTATATTGAAATCTGGAACCTGGTGTTCATGCAATATGATCGCGCCGCCGATGGCACCATGAATCCCCTGCCCAAGCCGTCCGTGGACACCGGCATGGGACTGGAACGCCTGGCCGCCGTCAAACAGGGTGTGCACAACAATTATGAAATCGACCTGTTTGAAAACCTTATCAAGTTCACCGCGGACATGGCCGGGGTTAAGGACCTTACTGACAAATCCCTGCGGGTGATTGCCGATCATATCCGTTCCACCGCGTTTCTTATTACCGACGGCGTCGTGCCTTCCAACGAAGGCCGCGGCTATGTCTTGCGCCGCATTATCCGCCGTGCCATCCGTCACGGTCACCAACTGGGATTGCGCGATGCGTTTTTTTACAAACTTGTTAAGCCGCTGGTCGATGAAATGGGCGCCGCTTACCCTGAGTTGGTGAAAGCGCAGGGCAACGTGGAAAAAGTCATCCAGCAGGAAGAACAGCGTTTTGCCGAAACCCTGGACCAGGGCATGGCTATCCTCGAAGACGCCATCAGTGCCTTGAAAGGCAAAGTTATCCCCGGCGATACCGTATTTAAACTCTATGATACCTATGGTTTCCCTGTCGACCTGACGGCGGACATCGCCCGCGAGCGCCAGCTGGAACTGGACATGGACGGCTTCGACAAGGCAATGGCCGCGCAAAAAGAACGGGCGCGCAAGGCGGGCAAATTCGAAGTAGATTACCATGACAAGCTGGACGTGCAGGGCGCCACTGAGTTCACCGGCTATGACCACGTCGAAGACCAAGGCAAGGTCACCTACCTATTCGCCGAAGGCAACGCCGTTGACTCTCTGGCTGAAGGCGAGAAGGGCATCGTGGTGCTAGACCGGACACCCTTTTACGCCGAATCCGGCGGCCAGGTGGGCGACCAGGGCGTGCTGGAAACCGCCAACGCGGTGTTCGAGGTGCAGGATACCCAGAAACAACACGATGTTTACACCCATATCGGCGTTGTAAAAAGCGGCAAGCTCAATACCGGTGACACCGTTAACACCCGTATCAACCATTCCGAGCGGCGCCAAATCGCCTACAATCATTCCGCGACGCATTTGTTGCACGCGGCCTTGCGTAAAATACTGGGCGATCACGTCACCCAGAAAGGCTCACTGGTGGAAGCCGACCGCCTGCGTTTTGATTTCTCCCATTTCGAGCCCATTTCACCGGAACAGTTGAAAGAAATTGAAGACCTGGTCAACGAAAAAATCCGCGCCAACTACGCCGTGGAAACCCAGCTGATGAAACAGGACGAAGCCATGGCCGCCGGCGCCATGGCCCTGTTCGGCGAAAAATACGGCGACGTCGTGCGCGTGCTCAGCATGGGTGATTTTTCCGTGGAACTGTGCGGTGGCACCCACGTCAGCCGCACCGGCGATATCGGGTTGTTCAAGATTACTTCCGAGACCGGCGTCGCCGCGGGTGTGCGCCGCATCGAAGCGGTATCCGGCCCCGGCGCCTTACAATGGGCGCGCGATAACGAGACCCGTTTGCAGACGCTGGCCAAATTGGTGAAAAGCTCACCGGACAACCTGGACGACAAGGTCCGGCAGCTGATCGATAAAAACCGCCAGCTGGAAAAAGACATTGAGCAATTAAAAGCCAAACTGGCCAGCAGCCAGGGCAGTGATCTGGTGAGCCAGGCCCAGGAAATCAACGGCATCAAGGTGCTGGCCGCACGGCTCGACGGCGCCGATCCCAAATCCCTGCGCGATACCATGGATCAGCTCAAAAACAAACTGGGCTCCGCCGCGGTGGTACTGGCGGCGGTGAACGGTGAAAAAATCAACCTGGTGGCCGGGGTGACCAGTGATCAGACCAGCCGTCTCAAGGCCGGTAACCTGGTCAACGCCGTGGCTCAGCAGGTGGGTGGCAAGGGTGGCGGCCGGCCGGACATGGCCATGGCCGGCGGTAACAACCCCGCCGCGCTGGACGCTGCGCTGGATTCAGTATCCGATTGGGTACGGGATCAACTGGCTTCGTAGGCAAAATCTGAAAAGACCTTAAAATATTTTTACATTTCGGTTTTGCTGGCGCCGACGCTTGGTTATAATCACGCGTCATTGGTTAATTTATATTCGATATAACCGCTTAGGGTTGGCATGCTCACCGCGGAATTTGTTGCAGGACGCACACGAGTAATAACTGAAGCTCCTGTCTTTTTTCTTAACTACCAGCCTTAACCCAATATCAGGGTAATAGCAGTCTAAGTCTTGTTATATCAAGAACTTAACTTGCATTTTTTGGTGACAAAGCATTTATGGCGTTGATCGTACAAAAATATG
>JASFOJ010000219.1:0-6628 GCA_050116575.1 Gammaproteobacteria bacterium
TAGTACCAGCAGCGACGGGAATGCTAAATTGTACGTGCTGTTTATTGAAGGCGGCCAGGATGGTGTCTGGACTATCGGATCCGATTTCATCAAGATCGACACCGGTAACGGCAAGGCGGAAAGCGCCGACGGCAACACGCCCAACGGCATTGGTGGTATACGCGGCATCGACAGCGATGCTAATGGGACCGTTGACTATGTTTACGCTGGCGACCTGCAGGGCAACCTGTACCGCTTCGATTTAACCGGCGACTCATTATCGTTGTGGAATAGCACACCGAAAATTTTGTTTAAGGCCCGCGCCGGAACCACCACCACGGTACAACCCATTACCACACGCCCCATCGTAGTCCCGAATCCCACGGCCAGTGGCTACATTGTTATCACTACCACCGGCAGCTGGATGACCACCGATGATGCCACCGATACCGGTATCCAGTCCATTTACGGTATCTGGGATGATTTGTCCGTCAACCCCGAAGTCATCAAAGACAGCGGCACCAACCAACTGGTGGAGCAGACAATAACCAACCACGTCAGCACGGAGCACGGTTTCACGGTACGAACCCTGAGTGATAACGCCGTTAACTATGACAATACCGGTCCGGCCAACAGCCAGGTCAGGGGATGGTATATCGACCTCGACGCAGGTTATCCCGGAGAACGAGCGGTGCGCAATTTACAGATTCGCGGAGACATTGCCTTTGTCAACACCGTCATACCCCGCAGTACCTCGGCGTGCAGCACCGGCACCGGCGGTTATGAAATGGCATTCGACCCCATTAGCGGAGGACCTGGAAGCAAAACCATCTTCGATCTGAACAACGATGGCTCTTTTGACCTTTATGACAACGTCGGTGACATTGACGCCACCACCAACATCGTCACCGGCTTGCGTTTCGATGACGCCACGCCGACCGATTCTGCATTCATCGGCAGCCGGCGCATGACGCAGGCGGGTGATGAAATCCGCAGCGTGGATACCAATACGGGACAGGATGATACCACTGGCCGCACATCCTGGCTGGAAATCGAATAACCAATGGGGAGGATCAGTGATATGAAGCTCAAACCTTTTATCGTAACAACGTTAACGCTAACCTTCGGATATGCAGCAACCATGATACCAATGAACGCCAACACTGCCTATGCAGATACAATTTACCAACGCAAGAGCACCGTGGCGGCAAAATTGCCGGCGTATTATCCATCGCATTTTCCCCGCCTGGGTGTACTGACCGACATACGCGGCAGTCATGACTGGACCATCAACGGCACCGCCATCGCGGTTTCCACTAATGTGATTGTCCACAGCCTGGTGACCAATTTCAGTTCCCTGCATTCCGTTAAGCGGGGGATGGAATTGGCATACAAGGTTAACGGAAAGGGCGAAGTTGCCGAGGTCTGGCAATTGCCTGATGGCGCCATCGACCGAAACTAGCCTTGAACGTAAAGGGGTTTACAGTCACGACTTTATATTTACACGGGAATGCAATGATGTACACAACCAAAACTAATGCTTTTCGTTCGCTTCGGCAAAACCAGGGGTTCACTCTGGTGGAATTAATGATCGTGGTGGTAATTATTTCACTGCTCGCCATGGTAGCTGTACCTTCCTACAACAAATCCATCGCCAAGGCCCGGCGCGGTGACGCGCAGGCGTCTTTATCCAACCTGGCCGCAGCCATGGAACGGTTTTTTACGGAAAACGGGACATATGTGGGCGCCGCCGGTTCATCCGGCACACCCACCGCCACCGGTTCACCCTGGATTTATCCGACCCAGACACCGGTTGATGGCGACATCAAGTTTTACGACTTAACCATTGAAACGGCAACCGCTGGTGCCTATACCGTGCGCGCGACTCCCATCGGTGGTCACGCCGGTGATGGATATCTTGAACTGACCTCTACAGGCATCGAACGTTGGGACCGAAACGACGATGGCGACACCGCTGACGCTGACGAAAATCACTGGTAATACAAAACCTATAAATCCTGTTATTGTGTGCAGCATTGTACAAAGGTGCGCTAGCCGGCGGCTAGACATTCCAGCAGGAACGCCGGTCGCACAAAGCATGTATGAAATCGACGCCACTACCTGAAACCACAGCGTCGCGGATTGCAACACAAGGCATAAAAGCCTATAGTCATATTCACTGTTGGTATTGAAGGTGAATAAAGATGTTGGCATTAGTAACAATTAAACGCTCTTTTCGGCAGCCCGGTTTCACTCTTATAGAACTGATGATCACAGTCGCTATTGTCGCCATTCTGGCCGCGATCGTCGTGCCGTCCTACAATGCACAAGTGCGCAAAACCCGCCGTTCGGACGCGATCAATTCCCTGCTGCAATCTGCACAGGAGTTGGAGCGTTGCCGCAGTGACACCAATGCATACAATGACGGCACGTGCACGGATTTTTCCGCCGGGGTTAATTCCAGCCAGGGCTTTTATACCATCACCAGCGCCAACGCGGACGGCGGCCAGCAAACAGCGGTGGCCTATACCCTGGTCGCCAAACCCGCCGCCGGCTCACCACAGAATGACGACTCACACTGTGCGCAATTTACCCTCGACCAGGCCGGCGTCAAAACGGCAAGTAACGACGCCGACGAAAACACGACTAATGATTGCTGGAGTCAATAACCCTTCGACCGTGACCCTCCTGTTATCGTTGTTGACGATTTACAAATCTGCATCGGCTGCAGTTGCGCAGCCACTTCGTAAGTAGTCCCACCGTTTATTCTCAATTTGGGCCATCGGCGCCGCTGAAACTCATGTTAGTAAAGCTGACAAATCCCACCGCGCAATATATCCATAACTATCTGTTTTTATTTGCTTATCGTAATATTGGCGAAACCTGCGCGGAAACCACCATTTCGACACCTGGTTAATATTTAAACCATTTGTCGCCAAAATGTGCCGTTCGTCACAAAACTGCTTACGTAGCACATTTGCTCTGTAGCATACTGAAAATCCATCTTGGCAGTCACAGTAGTAGCAGGTAGTAGCATGAAGCAGTACGGTTTTACTCTTATTGAATTGATGGTGGTTTTGGCAATCGCCACCATCATCGCCACCACCGCCATCCCCAGCTTTCAGTCGTTCATTCAAAACAACCGCATGTCGACATCGGTGCACAGGTTTATTTCATCGTTGAATCTGGCACGCAGTGAAGCTGTCAAGCGCAGCAGCCGCGTAACCATGTGCAAAAGCAGCGACCAGGCCACCTGCGCCACTTCCGGCGGTTGGGAACAGGGCTGGATCGTGTTCGTTGACGATAACGGCAACGGCCAGCGCGAAACCGCATCCGAACAGCTGATCCGGGCGCAAAATGCACTGGGCGGCTCAACCACCGTAGCAGGACAAACCCATGTGGCGGATTACATCTCCTATGCCGGCACGGGTTTCGCTCAACGGGCCGGCGGTGGCACCTTGGATACCAGCAAATCGACGCTGGTGATCTGCGACTCCCGGGACTACGGCGATTATGCACGAGCCGTCATCATCTCCACCACCGGCAGTGTCCGCAGCACGTCGGCAACGGATCCGAGCGTAAATTCCGCCATTCGCACCGCAGCAAGCTGCAGCGTGTAGCAACAGGTTTTTCCAGAAATTATTTTTGTTAGGGGCAGTACTGTAATGAAGCAATTTCCCGTCGCCAACCGCCAAACCGGTTTTACGCTGATTGAAGTATTAATCGCGGTATTGGTTATCTCCATTGGATTGCTGGGCATGGCAGGCCTGCAAACGTCAGGCATACAGCAGAGCCACAACTCCTACCTGAAAACGCAGGCCTCAATGCTTGCTTATGACATGGCCGACCGCATGCGCTCTAACTTGCTGGGAGTTAATAGCGGCGACTATGACAGTGTAGACAGTGTGAATGATCCGGTAACCGCCACACCGGGCTGTATCAGCAGCGGCACTGCCTGTTCCGCCAGCGAAACGGCAACCAATGATATTTACGAATGGACCAACAAGAATGCCGAGGGCTCCATCGCCAGTTTGTTACCCTCCGGTTACGGCATGGTCAGTAAAAACGGCGACGTATTTACCATTACGGTGCTTTGGGACGAAGCACGCACCGGCGCCACTGGCACCGACTGCAGCACGGACTATTCGGTGGATTTAAAGTGTTTTCAGTTGGAACTCATTCCCTAGGAATCTCCATCAACCAGAAACCACATATTTTGATTTGAGCAAGAAGATGTCTATGAACCGCCTACACCCGCAAACAAAACGGCAGCAACACGGATTAACGCTCGTGGAAATCATGGTTGCCATTACCATCAGCCTGGTGCTGTTGGCGGGCATTATCAAGATATTTCAAAGCGCTAAACAATCCTACAACATCCAGCAGGCACTATCGCGCGTGCAGGAAAACGCAAGACTACTGACGGACGTAATGGTCAGGGACCTGTCAAACTCGGGATATCTGGGGTGTCTTGGTGCCACTGACAAAGTTATCAATACCCTCCAGGACAAGGCCGGCAGCTATGATTTTGCAACCGCTATCCAGGGTACGGAAGGCGGCGCGGATCCGGACGCCATTACCCTGCGCCACGTTTCTGAAGCCACCGCTATACCGGTCGTTGAACCGATGACGGATCAAAAGTCGTCAGTAGTGCTGGATGCCGATCATATGAATTATGGCTCCCTGCAACAGTGGGATGTCGTGACTGTGAGTGACTGCGCCGGCGCGGCGGTGTTTATGATCACCAACGATCCTGACGATACCGGTGTCATACAACACGCCGCAGGCGTCGCAGCAACTTCAGGACCCAACGAAACCCAAACCAACACCACGGAAGATTTAGAGCGCATTTTTGGCGCTCAAACCGCGTCCAGTGCAAAAATTTATCGGGTGGGCACCACCAGTTATCAGCTGCAGGCCAGCAGTTCAGGCAAAGGTAAATCGCTGTTCGTCAGCCCCGGCGGCGAACTGGTGGAAGGCGTTGACGACCTTCAAATCCAGTATGGTATTGGCAGCACACCCGCCAACAGCACCACCCCGGTCATCGCCGAACAATACGTGGACGCTGACAACGTCACAGACTGGACGAATGTCGTCAGTGTACGCATCACTTTCTCCGTGAATAGCGTAGACATGGTGGTTAATCCAGGCGACGGAGACGGTCTGCTGCACAAAACATTTACTACTACCGTACGTTTAAGAAACAGAGCCCCTGCATGAAAAATAAACCTGCATTGAAGTTAAATAATGGTTCGGTACTGGTCATCAGCCTACTGGTGTTGCTGGTATTGACCATCCTCGGAGTCACCGCCCTGGATACCACGGTTATGGAAGAACGTATGTCTTCCAACACCAGGCAACGCAACCTGGCACAACAGGCGGCCGAAACGGCATTAAAAGACGCGGAAAAATGGCTGACCAATACAGCAGGAAATGTTGTCATCCAGTCCCACATTAAAAAATTTACCGGCACTGCAGAACTCTACGACAGCACCGTTAGCGGCCGGTCGCTGAACTGGGATGTTAATGATAGCAATGCATGGGACGCCAACAATAGCCGCGCAGTCACATCGTTGTCGGCATTCCCCAACGATGCCTCCATTGTGCCCGGCGCGCCGCGTTTTATCATCGAATATGTAGGTCGCGTCGGCGACCCGCCCCTCAATTTTACCGACCCCGACCTGCGTGAATTCGCCTTCCGAGTGGTTGCCATCGGTTGGGGGCCTGATAAAGACACCAAAGTGGTGTTATCCAGCACCTATAGCAAACGTTTGAGTTAACCAGGACACGTTGGTGAGGGGTCGACACTCACACCGAATAATACAATGCAAAACGACACAAAGAACATGACAAAACAAGCATCACTCCCATCGAGCGGTAAGGAGATTAACATGAAATGGGGACGCACAAATATCCGGTTGCCATGGCTGGTACTTTCAGTAATCGCAACATTGATGATCGGCAGTCACGTTGCCGCCGCACCCGGTACGCTGGCTGACAAGCCGTTAATACTGGAAACAACACCGGTACAACCCAATATTTTCTTCATGGTGGATGACTCCGGGAGTATGGACTGGGAAGATATTCTCAATGTCGGGACGGAGTTTCCGGCTGAATCCGCCAAAGGCTTCAGCGGCCTCGACTTTTCACCGGACAACGCGCTGGAAAAGCGATTATTGTGCCGCGGTTTTAATGTCATGGCCTACGACCCGACGGTCACTTACGAGCCCTGGGCCGGAGTTGACAGCGCCGGAAATGCCTACGCTGACCTGACACTGACAACCGCCCGCGATAATCCTTACAGCACTTCTACGACGGATATTAGCGGCCATGTCTATGTCAGCTGGAAAGACAGTGATTCCGATGGCGAATACGACGGACCGGGAAGCACTGATATAAGTTCCAGTTCATCAACAGGCGATGAATGCAATATTGATAACCCGATCAATGTTAGCGATTTAAGCGCCGCCGAACAAACCAACTACGCAAATTGGTACAGCTACTACCGCAAACGCGAATACGTTGCCAAGCGTGCGTTGTCGCAAATCATCAGCGATTCGTCGGCAAGAGTCGGCCTTGGCACACTACATAACAACAACACCGTCCTCACCGAGGTCAAGGACATAGACGATATTTCCGTGCCGCTCGA
>JASFOJ010000220.1:0-6599 GCA_050116575.1 Gammaproteobacteria bacterium
GGTGAAAGTGGCCGATGCTCCCTGGGAGCAAAATGCCTACTATAAACTACGCCAGCAGGTGTTTTCCAAGGAACAGAAAATCCTGCCGGACAACGAAAAAGACAGCCAGGATTTCCGCGCCGTGCCCATCGTAGCAGTGGCTTCCAGTTGGGGTGTTACCGACACCGTGGTTGGCGCAGTGCGTATCTACAGTGTCGGCGACGATGTGTGGTTTGGCGGCCGGCTTTGCGTCGCCAGGGCGTACCGTGGATTCCGGGAGATTGGCAAGGCCCTGATCAACGAAGCGGTATCACGGGCTATCGACCTTGGTTGCAAACAATTTCTGGCCAATGTACAAATCCAAAACGAGCTTTATTTTCAGCGCCTGCATTGGAAAACCATAGAACACATTGAAGTGGAGCATCGCCCCCATGCTCACATGCAGGCCATGCTGGAGCATTATCCGTTCATGAAAAGGTATGGCGCATGATGCCGGTCAAACCTATGCCAGCTTCGCAGGCAGCCAACGACGACAACGCTGACAGCGCCGCCAACGAGTTGCGAATCATCCGTGATGCGTTATGTCATGCACCGGAGTTACACGCCAAAACGCGTATCCAGCCTGTGGCAGATCTTGTCAATAGCAAACCAGCCGCTGCCGATGTTTATGGTTCCCCCGGCGATGATTGTGCCGCCTTTGCCAGTGGCGCCGGTTACCAGTTGCTGGCCATTGAAGGCATGCTGCCATGGTTTGTCAAAAACGATCCCTGGGCCGCCGGCTGGTCCGCCGTCATGGCCAACGTGAGTGATGTTGCCGCCATGGGCGGCCGGGCGACCTCGGTTGTAAACGCTTATTGGCATCATGACCAGGCGCAAGCCGACTTGATTATGCAAGGCATCCAAAATGCCTGCGATGTGTTTGGCATTACCCTGGCTGGCGGGCACACCAATATGTCCATGTCCCACCAGGCGAGCCTGGCGGTCGCAGTCATGGGGTTCGCCACCCATTTGCTTTCCTGCCGTCATTTGCAACCGGGTCAGCCACTGTACATGGCCGTCGATTTGAACGGCCAATGGCACGGTGATAACAACTATTGGAATGTTTTGTCGGGCAAGCAGCGTGAACAAGTGCGTTCCATGTGGGACCTGTTGCCACAACTCGCTGAAGCCGGTCTGGTTACTGCGGCGAAAGATATTAGCAACGGTGGTGTGCTGGGAACCTTGTTAATGATGTTGGAGCTGAACTCATTGGGCGTGCGGATTGATATTGACGCAATACCACGGCCGGAAGACGAGGTGGATGTCATCCGCTGGCTCAAGGCCTTTCAAAGTTATGGGTTCCTGTTGACTGGTCCGGAACAGCACTCACATGAAGTGGAACAATATTTCGATACTCATGGCCTTACCTGCAAAATCATTGGCACGATTACCGAAGAGCCTGCTGTGATATTCGGCCGGGCCGACGCGAGCCTGGAGTTCTGGAATCTTGGCCAAACACCATTGACCGGAATGTCATTGGCAAAGAGGGGGCAATAATGCCTGCAGTCAATTTCGTATTGCTATGGCCCGATGGGATGGAAGAAGAATGTTATTCACCATCCACGGTGGTGTATGACTATTTTCAGACCGGCGACAGTTATTCGCTGGATGAATTTATGAGTTTAAGTGAAGCGGCGCTGACCACTGCCTCGGAACGGGTACGACAACGTTACGGCTATACCTGTAGTTCTGCCAGTGACCAATTGAAAGTCATTCAGGCTCGCATTGACCATTTCAAGAGTTCGGACGCCAGGGGGCAGGTCGTCGTTTTAAACATGAGCCATTAGTTAGCACACATTTTTTCAGTACAGAATTGAGGGGTAAACGTTATGGAAAAGGCAGCGCAATATCATGAAGCAATCGTCGTCGGCGGCGGTCAGGCCGGCCTTTCCATGAGCTATTATCTCACGCAAAACCAAATCGACCATGTGGTGCTCAACAAAGGGGAACTGGCCGAAAGCTGGCGTCACGAGCGCTGGGACAGTTTTTGCCTGGTGACTCCCAACTGGCAGTGCCAGTTACCGGGGTTTCACTACCAGGGCGATGACCCCGATGGTTTCATGGTCAAAGACGAAATCATTCAATACCTCGAGGATTACGTTGCTTCGTTTAGATCGCCGTTAAAAAACCGCGTGACCGTTGAAGAAATCGTTTACCAGGACGGCCTGTTTAAACTCAGCACTACAGATGGCCCTTATAACGCCAAAAAAGTCGTCATCGCCTGCGGTTCCTATCACTACCCCAAAATTCCCACCATGGCGGAAAGGGTTCCAAAAGATGTCTCCCAGTTACACGCCGCGCACTATCGAAACGCCGAACAGCTTCCCGACGGCGCCGTGTTTGTGGTGGGCAGCGGGCAATCGGGCTGTCAGATCGCCGAAGATTTACATCTCGCCGGACGCCAGGTTTATCTCTCTGTAGGCAGTGCACCACGTGTGACACGACGTTACCGGGGCAAGGAAGTCGTGAACTGGCTCGATGAAATGGGGTATTACGAGACGACCATCGATGATCATCCCGATGGGAAAGATGCGCGTAAAAAAACCAATCACTATGTTACGGGGCGGGACGGCGGCCGTGATATCAACCTGAGAATTCTTGCCCAGCAAGGCATGGGGCTTTTGGGGCATTTGTCATCTATAGAGCGCTACTACTTGCACTTTGAGAATGATCTCCAGCAGAATCTGGATAGTGCCGACGAGGCGGCGAAACGAATCAATAGCGATATCGAACAATATATCGTGGACAACAACATTCAGGCGCCACCCGATGACAATATCAAATCCACGTTTGTGCCCGATATCCAGCTCAAACTGGATCTAAGAAAAGAAAACATAACAACGATCATCTGGTCAACGGGATTCCATATGGATTTCAGCTGGATCAAGCTGCCCGTGTTCGAGCCAGGCGGCTATCCCGACCAGGTACGCGGTGTTACCAATACCGAAGGCTTATACTTTCTCGGATTGAACTGGCAGAACACCTGGGGTTCCGGGCGCTTTTACCATGTAGGGAGGGATGCGCACTATATCATGGAACACATATTACAAACTGAGAGTAGTTCGGTTGTCACAAATGACAAGGTATCAGCTTTATAACATGGTTATAGTAACCAAATTTCCTCAGTGATATTAAGAATAAGAATACATTAGCGCGCAGGGCAGAATCAGCTTCTGCTATTCCGCCCTGCAAGTTACTGGTAATTCCAGATTGGTGATCATTATATTAACCAGCGCGTCGAAAGAAACATTGTCGTAGGTTTCAACCGTATCACTGTAGTTGGTTTCCTGCAGATTCGGATATTCAATATGAATCCCGTAACGCTCGTCTTCCTGCCCGTAGGTAAACACATATAACTGAATATTCGGGGTTGCCGGGTTCGCCAGTCGCACAGCCCGCTCGTCGTCCAGGGGGCTGTCAACAATCTCATAGCTCCCTTCCTGAAACCGCTCTGCCAGCATGAGCAATAAATGCTTAATGCTGATATCCTTGTTTGCGGCCCAAATATTCATACCCATGGTGTCGAGTTCGCGATGTTAATTTTAGGATCTACTATATATGCATATCGCAAAGACCGTACCAGCTCCAAAATATGCCGTTAGCTTATAAAAATATACATTAAAACAATGCCTTATGTGTGTCGCCAGATAACAGTTCAGATACCCGTACCCCCGCTTGTCGTAAAAACCACAACAAATAGGATAGAATGGGCGTAGCACAACAAATTGCCAGACAACCGATAACAAGTCTGCATTCCCCGTTCTCCCGGGAGAACAATTAATGAGCACCTTCATAAAAGTCATAGAAATCTGGACTCCAACCCCCGACCGACAGGGGCTGGCATTGGCGGACGGTTTATACGGCGAATACGACGAGCTCAGACGCATCAGCGAACAACGCACGTTCGCCTATGACGAAGGCTTACCGGGCAAAGCCTGGGCCAGCGCCACACCCCAGATCATCACCGATCTTGAACACTCCTTTTTCCAGCGCAAGGAAGCCGTGGCGCGGGCCGGTATCAATACCGGCATCGCCGTTCCCATATTTACCGGCGAATTCATCAGTGCCGTCGTAGTATTACTCTGTGGCGTCGAAAAAAACCTGTCTGGCGCCATTGAACTGTGGGGCAAACAAAATGACAGGTCCACCGCACTAAGCTTGCTGGAAGGCCACTACGGCCCGCTGAAAACACTGGAAGAAGCAAGCCGTAACATACAATTTGCCAAAGGCAACGGCTTGCCCGGTTCGGTCTGGGACTACCACATTCCCATGCTCATCCCCGATATGCAGGACACCGAACTATTTCAAAGAGCCAGCGCCGCTACCCTGGAAGGCATAACCTCAGCTATCGGCCTGCCTTTCAACTACTACACGGAAAAGGAGTACGTGCTGACATTCCTGTCGGCACACCGCACCCCCATCGCACGTCGCTTTGAAATCTGGATCCTGGACCGCGAATACAATAACCTGTTTTTTCACGCAGGCACCTGCGAGCACGGAGAAGATATTCAATCGTTGCACCAATACCAGTTCATCAAACGGGGTGAAGGAATACTGGGCCAGGTATGGTTAACCGGGATTCCCGCCATTAGCAGGGACTTGAAAAGTGACGGCCTGCTCAATAAAGATTCAACCGTTGAGTTAACCACCGCACTGGTGGTGCCTATCATCGAAGAAGGGTATCTTAAGTCCGTGGTTGTGTTTATGTTTTAAGCCAGTACAAGCCGTTTTAAGCTGTGAGGCCGAGTTCGACCCTAAGCAGACTGTCGTTGTTTTATCAATAGTTAGTTAAATTTCTCAATAGCGGACACTGTGCGCTAATCAGTCGGCTAATACTGGAAAGTAAACCGGCCGACATGCGGCCGGTTCTATATAATGCATTTACACTTCTGTTTGTTCCGCCATTTCTAAGGCGTCGTCGACTTCGATGCCAAGATAGCGAACTGTGCTTTCCAGCTTGGTATGCCCCAAAAGCAATTGAACGGCTCGTAAATTTTTCGTTCGGCGGTATATAAGCGTGGCTTTGGTACGGCGCAGGGAATGCGTACCGTAGGTGTTGGGTTCAAGACCAATAAGCGATACCCAGGATTTAACGATGCGCGAGTATTGGTGAGTTGTAATGTGGGGAGAACGCGTGTTGCGGCTTGGAAACAGAAAATCATTGTGGTGTAGATTCGCTTGTTCAATCCAAGCGCCTATTGCGTTCCTGGTCTGCTCTGTCAGCTCGAATTGGACGGGTAAACCTGTTTTCTGTTGTACGATCATGGCACGTGATAAAACGTGACCGCCACGCACAACATCGGAGGCTTTAAGTTTGACGATATCGCATCCGCGAAGCTTGCTATCTATCGCGATGTTAAACAGAGCCAGGTCCCGGTTCTTTTGTGCCAATTGCAGGCGAATACGTATCGCGTAGACTTCATTCAGTTTAAGGGGTGGTTTCTGGCCAATTACTGTTCCTTTATTCCAAGGACTAAGCACTTCATTGCTAACAGGGGAATTGGGCATGGCGTTTCCTCCATACGTGGATCGAAACCGTTATATTTAGACTGAATTTGGCAAGTTGTGGTGCACCTAAGCAACTTCACTTAGAAGCAAGATTCATCAATTTTGCGGATACATAAATGTAGCCATAGCTCACAAAAACAATCAGTTGCCAAACGATGGCCTGCGTATAAATAGATTGAATCGCCAATTTCATTGAAACCCGTCACACTTTTTGCCATACTCACTTTTCGTGTGGTTTTTTGCCATTTATATCATTAACCGCGATTTAGTAGTAACCGGTTGAAAATAAGTTACTGATAATTCAAGCAGGCTCCTTGGCCGGGAATACCATTGGGTCAGCAGTATTTGGGGTCGTTCGTTGTAATGTTGAGTGTTGTAGTCGTTGTTGCCGTTTTCCTTTGTGTCCTTGCTTTTCGCCAATCGCTGTTAAACCCCAAATCGCTGAAGGTATTGTCACTACCTACTATATATGTAGGCGTTGCGCTGGTGTTATCTGCACCTGGCGCCAGTGCCGGTCTCGCGGAAAATTGGCTAGCATCGCAGAATCAGGCCGACGGCAGTATCAGCAATACCTCGGATATCGCGACCTCATTTCAGTCCACCACGGAAGCATTACAAGTACTTGATTACGCCGATGGTGTCGATCCCGCCATACGCGCCAATGCCCTTCAATTTGTTAACGACACCCAATTCAGTGGCACTGAATATCTGGCACGGAAAATAGTCGCCAACGAGAGTGCCTCAAATGATGTTTCCCCATTAGTCAATGAATTGCTATCTCGGCAAAGCCTTATCGATGGCGGATTCGGCGAATTCCCCGGTTACCAAAGCACCGTATTGGATACCGCCTTTGCGCTTCATGCACTGGCGTACGCAAGCACTGATATGAGCGAGCCGATAGGGTTCGCCATCAACTATCTTATTGAGCATCAACACAGCGACGGCAGTTGGGCCGACGGGGTGAACGTCGCCAGCGACTATGTGACAGCATTAGCAATGAATGCACTGTTACCCTTTCGTGGTTCGCACAGCGAGGCCTGGAGCGCGGTCAATAGTGCGCAAAGCTTTTTGTT
>JASFOJ010000221.1:0-6562 GCA_050116575.1 Gammaproteobacteria bacterium
CAATCACCAACCGCGATTAAAAACCTGTTAGCGCTGGGTTATCCAGCTGAAAAAATTTATTATTACCGCGGTGGTATGCAGGCCTGGCAATCACTGGGTATGACAGTCTACAAACCTTAGCGTAAATTGACGGTCGCCAACGAACGGATATAGCTTTCCTGTTGTATCCGTTTGGTTGACTATGCCGGTGTGGTTTTTTGGCTACGTGTTTGACACTGCAATCCAACGCGAATGCCTGGCGAATGGCACAAAATAGGCGGTTCCACTGCAAGGAATCCGGGCGTTGCCCACAAGAGCCGAAAAGTGTTTTTGGCATTTAAATGCCATGGTCGTTGGCGGGCCGGATTTTTGTTGAAACGAAAGGAATATATAAATGCCTGTCGGTCAATCAGGGCGTGCCACCAAACCAAAATGCCATATTCTTTTCGAGAAATTCATCGTATCTCATGTAATGAGAACCATCGCAAGAGAAAGTGAGACTGATCAACCCGTTGAATATATTGATTGATGCCGAGCGCAGATAGATGGTTTCATCTGCCATTCGCAGTTGACGCATCTCTTTAAATATTGACCTTATGCTGGATTGCGGAATTATCGCGTCCGTAGGATAGGATTGAAGCGGATGTGCGAGACAAATATCCGGGTCTGCCAGCGCTTCGTGATTGAGTATACGGTAGCGATAAGGATCATCTAAAAACCACACCGTGGCGCGGCTGCTGGAAAAATGGATTACCGCCTGGAAAACGCCCCGGTCCGTGAATAATTCCTCCAGTATAGAAAACGCCTGCTCCATATTGCGATCCAACTGGCTTTCGGTGCGATTCTGCAGAAACACCGTGCTTCGAATGGAAGGATCACCCTTGATTTGCCGCCAGTGCGAAGGTTCCTCGTAAAGCCTGGCGGTAACGGGTAAATCACGTAAATCGAAATCTGCGCCTAGATAGCCGACAGCCTTGCCGTCAATTCGGATAATGTGCAACGCGGTCAGTGAAGGACGATGGGCGCGCAGGCTAATATACGCTTCCGACAACAAAAATCCGTATGAGGGTACCACTTCCCTCATATAGGGTCGCCGCGATCGATCCCGCTCAAAATGGCCTGGTAATAGGCCATCACTACAGATATTGTCACAGACCTGAATGCCATCGGTATTGACGACATAAAGAAACGTGCAGTGTGGTATATCCGAAAAACCGGCCTGGAGTACGGCATTGAGCCGCTCGCGATCCATCCATGCCGGCTCACATCGATGTGCCAGGTGGGTCAGCGGTTCGCGCAATAGCCAGGAGAGTTCCTCTCGTTGACGGTTAATGGCGACTTTCCAGCTTTGTTCCATAGCGTACTCCGGATGCGACTTTATTTAAGCACTAGTCTAATCAATCGAATATCCTCGACAGACTAAGGTTACAGCCTTACTATGGAATATATTACTTTAAAAAGAGCGTTTTTAGAACAACTCAATCAATGGCGAATACAGGCAGCCCAATCGCTGTATTTAAAGCAAACCGCGTCAAGACCGAGCCCGTACGTGGATAATATGTACTGGTGCGCCGGTCAGGATAAAGCGTGACTTGCATGGCAAGGGATACTTCCTGCTTAGCTTGATTATTGTCAAAAGTGCTCATTATCAAATCATGTAGTCTTGTCCACAATTATTGGAAAAAGATAAACCACTATGTTGATTTCATTTTTGCGGGAACCGCGTATTCGTGTTCCTGTAAATCACGGTTATGGCTGTTGCCGTTATCTTTTAGCGTCTACGTAAGTTAATGCCGTAAGCATTAATAATTAATACAGGCCTGTAAAAATTATTGAATTGCGATATTCAGGATATCACTGTACAAAATTGTTACTAGGTTTGGTGTGATAGTAAGTGAGACGGTTTTGAGCGTTATGTTTCAATGAAGATAGTCTGACGTCATTGGGTTTATTAAAATTCACGATGCGCGCCTAAAATTGCCTTATAATTTTATGAAATTTTTATTCGAGCGCCATAACGATGTGCATTTCGGGCCAGGCACTATGGTCAAGCTCGGTAAGACAGTTAAACACTTTTTCTCTCACTTTAGATAAACGCTAACGAATTTAAATTTGCCTGTTGGCCTAAATATTTCCTTTCAAATAACCAAGCTGATCATTAGAAATTGGAAGGGGAGACTCATAAGAACTAATAACGAGAGGTATTGAAATGTACTTTGAGCTGATTCTCGTACTTTCGTGCGCTGTGATTGCGCTGGTTTACAGTGGATTTGCCATTTATTGGGTTAATGCCAAGCCGCCGGGCGACGAGGCAATGCAAAATATCGCCAATGCCATCCAGGTTGGTGCCATCGCATATCTAAGGCGCCAATATACTACCATCGCAATCGTTGGGTTTTTGTTGTTCATGGTGTTGTTCGTCGTTTTGGGACATCTCACCGCTATCGGTTTTGCGCTGGGTGCGGTGCTTTCGGGCCTGGCGGGATTTATTGGAATGCATGTTTCCGTTCGTGCCAATGTGCGTACCACGGAAGCCGCTAAAACAGGTTTGAAGCAGGCCCATGACATTGCCTTTCGGGGTGGCGCTGTAACCGGCATGTTGGTGGTCGGTCTTGGGTTGTTGGGAGTAGCCGGCTTTTACGCGTTGCTTGATGTTATGACTGCTGAAGACGTTGCGGTAAACCTTGCGCCGTTGGTGGGTTTGGCCTTCGGTGGGTCTCTTATTTCAATTTTCGCCCGTCTCGGTGGAGGCATTTTTACCAAGGGTGCTGATGTCGGTGCCGATCTGGTCGGAAAAGTGGAAGCCGGTATACCCGAAGACGACCCGCGCAACCCGGGCGTAATCGCGGATAACGTTGGTGACAACGTGGGCGATTGCGCTGGAATGGCGGCGGATTTATTTGAAACCTATGCAGTTACTATTATCGCCAGTGTTATGCTTGGCGCATTGTTGATGCCGGAAAATGCCGATCGAGCTATTCTCTATCCGTTGTTACTGGGTGGTGTTTCTATTGTTGCGTCCATTGTAGGTACATTCTTTGTTGGCATTGGCAGCGATGGTCGGGTGATGAAGGCGTTGTACCGTGGTTTGATCGTGTCGGGGGGATTGGCCGCCATTGCATTCTATCCTATCACCCATTGGATGATGGGGGGCATACCGGGGCTGTCAGTTGGCGATCTGTACGGCGCAGCATTGGTCGGATTAATGGTCACCGCGGGCATTGTGGTGATTACGGATTTTTACACTTCAACAAGCTATTCTCCGGTACGCGGCGTAGCGGCGGCATCTACGACAGGTCATGCGACTAACATGATAGCGGGGTTGGCGCTATCAATGAAATCCACTGCCGGACCGCTGGTCGTAATATGTTTTGGAATTTGGGGCGCGTTTGATCTTGCGGGACTATATGGAATTGCGATTGCCGCAACAGCCATGTTATCCATGACCGGAATTGTGGTGGCTACCGATGCCTACGGCCCTATCACTGACAACGCCGGAGGCATTGCGGAAATGGCGGAGTTGCCGGACGACATCCGCAAAGTAACCGATTCACTGGATGCGGTTGGTAATACGACGAAAGCCGTGACCAAGGGTTACGCCATTGGTTCGGCGGGACTGGCCGCATTGGTGCTATTTGCGGACTTTACCCATCAGCTCGGCGAGCACACGAATGAAGTTACCACCTTCGACCTGTCCAATTATAAAGTCATTATTGGTTTGTTTATCGGGGGCCTGATTCCCTATTTATTCGGCGCAATGGCGATGGAGGCGGTCGGCCGCGCCGCCGGATCGGTGGTGCGTGAAGTGCGTCGCCAATTTAAGGAAATCCCCGGGATTATGGAGCGCACGGCGCAGCCAGATTATTCGCGCGCTGTAGATATCTTAACACGTGCCGCCATTTCAGAGATGATTATCCCGTCGCTGTTGCCGGTATTCGTGCCGGTATTAGTGGGGGTTATTCTGGGCCCTCAGGCGCTGGGTGGTGTTTTATTGGGCTCTATTGTGACGGGTTTATTTGTGGCAATTTCCATGACTACTGGCGGTGGCGCGTGGGACAATGCCAAGAAGTATATAGAAGACAATAACTACGGCGGAAAAGGTTCTGAAGCGCATAAGGCTTCCGTTACCGGTGACACAGTAGGGGACCCGTATAAGGATACTGCCGGGCCAGCCATCAATCCACTTATAAAAATTATCAATATTGTGGCATTATTGATGATACCTTTACTGTAAGATTCGTAAGCAGAAGGACAACGGAATACAGCAACCTTTAAACAACGACTATACTAATAATAAAAAGGAGGAATATATGGCTAAGATACGTATACAGATGGCGCCTGAAATCGAGTTCAAAATGGACATCGAAGTGCCCGGTGTGGATCCCGATACCCGTGACTACGACGTTCAGCAACAAAAATCGGAAATCTACCGGGAGTTTGAGCGACGTATTAAAGAAGCTTTCCCGGAGGGTTATATCGTTCACACGTTCGAATTTGGCCTGGACCGCGGTTGGCATGACGAACTCAAAGACAGTTAAAAATCATTGGGGTCAGGTGCGACCGCCAATAGTAAATTGCGTACCGACCTGCATGAAAATTTTTTATAGGAAGCGGTTAGGCTTCAAGCGCACAAACTGCTTATTGTTGTTGGCGACGCGATCACTTTAATTTAGATTGATTCCGCACTGGCGTTTCATGGACTCATTCCTTTACTGTTAATGTATTAATGGCAAATTCATCTGTTACGTGTTCCACCGTAGAGGTAAACTCTACGGTGGAACGGCGCTGGCCTGTTATTGAGCCCTTTTCCAAGTAACCGGTTACCGAGTGCCAACGGCAACCAGCATTTCGCAGGGGCCTTCAAATTGGCCGTTGCATTCAAATTCCTGTAAGGCTTGCTCGATTTCATCCCATGCTTCGTCCTGTTCCATTGCTGTTAGTCCCGACAGCATTTGATGTAGGGCTCCAAAGGATTCCTGCTCAAACTGGAGACATTCGTTAGCCGATGCCAGGCGTACCGGCGCGTCGATAGTTGCTACCTGAATATCTTTGAAACCGGCATTTCGAAACGCTGTTTCCAGCGTCTCTTTGTCACCCAGGCTGAATGGGCCCGGTTGACCAGGCAGGGGGGGTGGCAGTTTGGCGCGTCTGCGGATAATGGAAACGGGGACGGAAAAGAATTTGTTTCTTTCTGCAGTGGAATACACCATGGCTGCCACTTTACCGCCGTTTTTCAAATGATGATGCATGCCTGTCAGTGCTTTTTGTTGGTCCGGAAAATAAATGAGTCCTACCCGGGAAATCACTGCGTCAAATGGTTCGGCTTCCAGTTCTGTAAGCGCTTCACCGTCTACAGCCCGTGTCGATACATTGTCAAAGCCCTCCAGTCTGGCGGTTGTGGCAGCGAATTCAAGGATGTTTGGCGATAAGTCGGTTGCCATGACATGACCGGTTTTGCCAACGCGTTTCGCGGCAGTCAGGCTCTGCTCGCCGGCTCCCGCTGCCACATCCAGCACTCGATGACCAGCGCTGACACCGACCATATCCAGCATGGTATCCGTGGCTGGTCCCAGCCAGCGGGATAAAAGAGGTCCCCAACGATGCCAGGCTTCGGCGGCCGAATTCCACTGCTGCAGAGTGGTCTGCTTGTACTTGATTGGGTCAAACACGGGCTGATCCATGGTTTTTCTCCTTAGTGGTTGGTTAATTTCGATGATATTTAGTCTAGCCTGTGTATTTTTCGCGACAATTCCCGATAAAATGAAACATAATGTGCAAAAATGCACACAGACAAATGCCAGGAGGATGACGGTGAATTGGGACGATCTAAGGCTTTTTCTGGCGGTAGCACGGACTGGGTCTATTAGCGGCGCCGCCAAACAACTCGATGTGCAGCATTCCACGGTGTCCCGGCGGATGCGCACCCTCGAGGAAAACCTGGGCGTGCGCCTGCTGGAACGAAAAAAAAGTGGCTACGAGCTGACACCGGAAGGGGAAAATCTAAAACATGCGGCAAGCCGCATGGAGAACGAGGTGCTCGAAGTGGATAGCCTGCTACTGGGCAAAGACACCACTTTGAAAGGAACCTTGCGCGTGACGGCGATTAACAATATGGCGACTTCTATCCTGATGCCCATGTTTGCCAGTTTTAGTCATCAATATCCTGATGTAGATTTACATATCATGGTGTCTAACGATGATGTCAGTTTGCCGGAACGCGAAGCAGATGTTGCCATCCGGCTCACCAACACGCCAACGGATACCTTGGTTGGTAAGCAGGTAACCACGGTTGCCACCACTATTTATGGTGGTCTTGACTATATTTCACAATTGCGTGAACAAGGTGGAGAACCGCGCTGGCTGGGCGCGGAATGTTGTAATTTCCATCGTAGCTGGACGAAAAAGCATTGCGGCCACCAGGGGCATAATTTCAGTGTGGATGATACCTTGCTGACCCAGGCGGCACTCCGGGAAAATCTGGGGGTCGCCTTCCTGCCCTGTTTTATGGGTGATGCTGATCCGGCGTTATTGCGTTATTGTCATCCTGATCTGGAACTGAATCTTGGTCTGTGGATATTGTTCC
>JASFOJ010000222.1:0-6533 GCA_050116575.1 Gammaproteobacteria bacterium
GTTCGCGATCGCCATCGCTTATGTCGAAGCGGCGCTGGTGGTCCATTTACGCCACCTGTATTACCCGGACAACCCCCTGGCCATTTTTCCCTTACACTTGTTAAGCCGCCATGATCTGGCCATGGAGCTCGCCCGCGAAGTAGCGACTGTCGTCATGATCGTAACCGTCGCCTTGCTGGTGGTCCGCGATAGCGGCCGCCGGTTCGCGGCGTTCGTATTTTTATTCGGCATATGGGACCTTTTTTATTATGTGTGGCTTGAGGTGCTCATTGACTGGCCGCAAGGCTGGCTGGAATGGGACGTACTGTATTTGATACCGTGGATCTGGCTGGGACCGTGGATAGCGCCGGCCCTGATCGCGCTAGTATTCACGCTTTGGGGAGGCCATGTTTTGTTGTCGCCGCAAAAGCCCCGCTTTACCCGGCTAACCGGCACGGTATTCGTTGCCGGTGCCATTGCCGGTGTTGCTGCATTCCTGTGGCCGGCGGTACCATTGCTACCGGGCGGTGAGCAGGCATTTGACGGTTATCAACCCGGTTACTTTCCCTGGTGGCTTTACCTCTTTGGTTTACTGGGAATCACGGTGGGTTTGGTCTCGATGGTGAGGAATCCGCAACACTAAAAACGGGTTATGAATAAATTAGGCGGCTGCCGTTGTTGGGAAAATTCTTGATTCCACGGAATCTATAGCTTGTAACGCACTCTTCCCAGACTCCCTTTCGGACGTATTACTCACTACTCACAGCGTGACAATCAGCCATTTACCTCCCGTTCATGTAAACGCGTGATGCTAGTTACGGTACTTGCCACTTCCTCATCACTCAAGGCCGGTTTACAGCGAACCCGGTTCCAGCACAGTAAAAGCTCCAACGCCACCTGCGAATCAATGCCGCGCCACAACAAATGACCGGTGAGTGACGCAATGGTATTATTGCGTTCCCCCTCCCGCACCCCTTCATGGACCAGTTGCCGCCATTGAACCGCAGAGTGACCGGCGCTTTTACCGCTACCAGTAACCAATTCTAGCAGCCAAACCGGCATCGGTGCCGGTTTCATACTGCCCGGTCCATGCCCGGCTACCCAGGTATAATGATTGCCGCTGGCATGAATCGACGGTGGTGCCACCACACAGCCTCCATCGGCACGCAAGTCAATGCCCGGCGCAATACCCGCCTTATTGTGGATCACGCCACCGGGATGCTGAAAATACAGATGCCTGCCACCGCCGCCCGTTGTCACTTCAAGGGTTTCGGGCAACGGACCGTGTTGTTCTACCCACGTCGCAACGCTTTTATCACCGCCATGTCCTGGATCGATATCCAGCACCACAATACCGGAAACTTCACCGGTCACTATGCCCACGTTCGCCGTGGGCCAGCGCTGAAACCATTGGTTAATCTCCGTTTCGCTGGCGCGCTGGTGCTGGTATTGCTGCCAGTTGACCATCGGCCGTTTGTCATACGCCCGCATAGGAATTACGGACCAATGGCACTGTTCGTACTGGAGCGCTGCCAAATGTTGTTTCATGAAACACTCATCGGATTAAACAAAAATCCTAGTCCATTTTTAAAAACGGATAGCGATGCAGTTGTTGTTGAGTCCAAAGAGAGAGCCCCGCCCGTTGACCGATGGTCTCCACCGCAATAATAAAATCCGGTTCCTCAAAATCGATAACCGGTACAGATTGATGAGCTTTTGCGGCGCTATCGATAATAAAATGATCCAGAAACATCTCCTCGTGTTGGCTCGACAGGCGACCTTTAAATCCGCGCCGGTGCATCCGTACATGGAAGCGTTTGCCAAGTATTAATGGTATCCACTCAGCCACAAGCTCCTGTGCATGCTCTTCAAATTGCTGAGGGCTCTGATAAACAAAGGTATGGGTGACCGGTACAATGCGGCCGATGACTTGTAAAATATCTTTGTTAACGGCAATGGCGGCGCTCATGTCCTGCAGAAACCGTTCGATATCGTCAACCTGTAGCAACAGGACATTGAAGAACTCCGACTTATTGACTTTGCCGAACTCGCGAAGCAACTCGCGCGCCTGTTTAAAACCGCGTTCCTGGGCAGTAACAATTACGTTCCAATCCATTGTTGCCCCCTATGGTTGACCTGCTTTCAACAGACAATACGGGCAATCATTTCAATACCACCGATATCCCTGGCTCAGCGACCCACGTGTCACGGGACACCGGGAAGATTCGTGCCACTTCAAGCCATCAGCCGGTGCTATGGCTGTAATATCCGTGACGCGCCCCTTTTAACAACTGATGAAACGCTTCGCCACTAACCTGGACCAGGTGAATATGATCCCCGGCTTCAAAAAAAATAGTAGCAAGTGGCAATAGCTGTTCATCGACAAAGGTTTCAATGCCATACGCCGGTCCCAACGGCGGTACCGCGCCGGGCGCACAGTCGGCAAACAGCTTATCCACCTCAGGTTCCTCGGCAAGTTGAAAATCCCTGTTGAGTTCTTCCTGCAGTGCATCCAGCTTAACCCAGTTACTGCCCGGAATAACCACCAAAGCGTAGCCCTGGCTGTCCTTGAGCAACACCGCCTTGGCAATATGATCCTCACGCACATGGGTCACCTGCGCCGCATCCCGGCTGGTAAAGGTTTTGGGATGCGGCACCGGCTCGAATTCAACATTATGCTGGGCAAGATATTTTCTCACTGTTTCTGCAATTGCCATGATCGACTGTCCTTTCGCCGTGGCGGCATCCCGCAGTTCGTTGCGCAACAGCGTTTCAGTTTAATTGTCATATAATATAAACTTTACTGAATAAAGAGCCCTTGATAGGGCTCAATAACGTTTTCATTAATTGATAGCAAGGGGCAAACCGATATGAGCGCTAATGAGAATCAACCTGACTGGGACAAAATAGCGGAAAAATTCGACATCTGGCTGCCCCAAATCGCGCCGGTGGGTGATGCTTTGCTGGCGGCGCTGGAAACCCAACCCGGTGATAAAATTATCGACATGGGATCGGGTACCGGCGAACCGGCATTAACACTGGCCAGGCGTATGAAAGATGAAATAGACATTACCGGAATTGATGCCGCTGAAGGCATGGTCAAGGTCGCCCAGAAAAAAGTCACGGACGAAAACCTGTCGGGCATACGCTTTACCACCATGCCGGCGGAAAACATGTCGTTTGCCGATAATTCCTTCGATCGGGCGCTGTGCCGTTTTGGCGTGATGCTGTTTAAAGACCCGTTGCAGGGCCTCAAGGAAATGGGCCGGGTATTAAAACCCGATGGCCGGTTTGCGCTGGCGGTGTGGAGCACCTCCGACACCATGCGTACCATGCAATGGTCTTATGAAGTCTTCAAACATCGTCTTGACGAAGAATACCACCCCCCTCTGGCAAAAGTAACCTCTCTCGGTAAACCCGGACTCATGGAGGACTTGTTGCACCAGGCCGGGCTTAACCGGTTTACCATTGAGGCAAAAACCTTTCACTACCAGTTCGAATCCTTCGACGACTACTGGAACGCCGTGGAAGCGTCGGACATTTTAAAAATGCAATACGACGCGTTACCCGATGATCAGCGCCACCAAATTCGCGATGAAGTCGGCGAGTTCGCACGAGATTTTGTGAAAGATGGCAACCTGGTTATTCCGCACGACTATTTGTTGGTCAGTGGCAATAAGTAAACCCCGTTCCTGCCGCTGTTAATTGCCAGTTGCGAAGCACCAACCTACAACAGGGCCTGTTTGCATTGCTGTGCAAAATCAAACTAAAGCGTTGGAGACCGTAACAGCACAGCGCCAACATGTCTTATGGTTTCCTTTATTTGTCATTATATGTGGCTCAATCCTGAACAAGTTCAGTGGGCATGGGTATCCATCCGGCCCATACCATGGCGAGAATGACCATGGTATAAACCAGCGCGATGCTCACATGAAGGGGCCAATTGATTTTGGCCGGCGTTTTACTGCCAACACCCACAACACCTTTATGCATCAGTATAAAACCCAATAAATTGGTCAACCAATAGCCCAGCACAAAGGACGGTATAAACAACCGTTCGCTAAGCAGGCTAAACGGAATGGAAAACAGGTATGCCAACGGGATATTCACCACCATGTCGTTCCACCACGACAACGGTGACAGGATATAGCCGATGGTGACCAACGCTGTATTCCACACATAGCGCCTGGCACCGGGTGGCCGATGGGTTGGTTTTGTATCCCTGATCCACATAACTATATTGTAGCAACCGGCGATTTAAGCCTTCGTTGCTTCAACGGCGACAATGGTCATAAATTTTAACAGGCTAGTATTTATAGTTTTTATTAGACTGTTGGCAGCTGCCGAAAATCAACCCATACGGTTTATATAAACCGTAGACTTAAATAATTGAAGATTTCTGAAAGCCTGAGCACTGGGGTGAATCAATGCGGAATTTGCTTCGTTAGCAACGACATTAAGTGTAAGATGCGAATTATGTGTTCTAAATAGTGCTAAATTCTCAAATCTCGCCCCCCATAGTCAGGCAATTGACCCAACGCCAGTGTCCGTAGTCTGTTATACAATTCATCCAGTTCTTGCTTTTCTTCATGCTTAATGACTTTGTCCGCAACCTGTTTGACTTTAAGTGACACCAATTCCTCACGATTCAGCGTTACGTTCCACTGCGGATGTTTTTCATTCCATTTAAAGGCGTTTTCAATGTGTGTCAAAAAGGTTTTCTGGACAGGATTAAGTGCGATCCCACATTCTTCAGCCAGCTCAACGATGCGGTTGCCGGGTACTTCATGCAAAAATCGCTTTTTATTTTTGTCAATCAGGATACCGATCGACAAATATTGAATCGCAAATGCCGTGAGATTTCCATAAAGCCACTTCAGGTCGGTGTTAACATCCATGGCCTGCTGCAGAACCGATTTTGCCAGTCCCTCATACTCACCTTCTACGGCGCGGTCCAATACCGTCCTGTCCAGTGCCCAGCATGCATCGGCGGCTTTTTTCAGCTCACGGGCCTGATCTATCCAGAAACCTAAACCATATTCTACTGTATCGGCGTTTTCGTCCAACGCTCCTCCCTGAAAAACCGCTATAATTTGAATAAGCGGCCTGCTATTGGATGATAAGCTTCATCTTATAATAGAAAAATCTATGCACAAAATGATGAATATCAAGGAACTATTCCGGATATGGCAAATAATGTAAGAACGGAAACTAAATAAATATTTACTTACTCTAACTTCGAAATCAACTCGAGTTTTTTGGAGGCAGTAGCCATGAAAAAAAGACCCGCTCCCGTCGTCAACAACTGGTATCAACATCTCGACAAGGGCCTGCAGTTTGAAGTCGTCGCGATCGACGAGGACAGGGAAACTGTTGAAATCCAGTATATCGACGGCGACCTGGACGAAATAGGTATAACCGAATGGAACGAGCTGGAAATCGCTCCGGCCGACGAACCGGAAAACTTCAGCGGTCCCTTTGACATCGGCGAAATTGACGACTATGGCACACAGATTACAGATACATCCAAACAGGATTGGAATGAATCCTTTGAAGAAATTCGAATACGCCGAAAATAATCGTTACGCCACCCGCAATGACTTCGTGTTCATCGAGGAACCCGTATCATCGCCACCGAATTCTGTACGGTCATCTTTAACACTGCACCATCAGCAATGACTGGATCCGCGCGACCAAACGGCCAGCCCATTTACCTGACAGTACAACAACTCGCTCAATTATCATACCTGACCCGTTTGCGACGCTGCTTTTTATCGGCCTGTTTGCGTTTTTCGTCAAGGCGCCGTTTTTTAGCCGCCCGTGAGGGTTTTCGTTTTTTGCGCGGCTTGGGTACAACCATTGCCTTTTCAACCAACGCCACCAACCGGTCCGTTGCGTCCTGCCGGTTGCGTTCCTGGGAACGGTAGCGGCGGGCGGTAATAACCAACTCGCCATCCTTGTTAATACGAGTGTTCGCAATTTTTAAGAGGCGATCACGGACCGCTTGCGGCAGCGAACTGGTTGCCATCACGTTAAACCGCAGTTGAACCGCCGTCGCGACTTTATTAACATTCTGACCACCGGGACCACCAGCCAGTATAAACTGGTAATCCAACTCGTCGTCTTTTATCGTTATATTTTTGCCTATTAATAACATTTCAAAAAATCAACATACCAAGCAATCAATCAAATATCGGCGCCCCTGCTGCCGCCAATTACAGACGTTCAATACCAAAAGGTTTATTCTTTAGTTCCTGCCTTTTTGGTAGTTGCTAAAGCGGAACCGAACCGGCATTGCACTAGCCAGGAACGTACGCAGCACCTGACTGCCGCCTTCCCCGGCGGAACCGTCGATACAAAGAAAATCTATGTCAGTGAGTGTGTTTTGTCTATCGACTCTTAACTGCTCTCAACAGACTGCTATACCCGTAGCGGCTGCACATCGCCACACAACTGCTCTTTCACATGTTCAGCAAAACCGGCGCCCGCTTCACCATAAATATTGTACGCCGCATCTGCACCGGCCCTGATTAATTCGTCTATCTGGTCATCGT